>JBGTHH010000689.1:0-24987 GCA_041746275.1 Pirellulaceae bacterium
TGCGCGCGGCGTCTGGATTTAAGAGGTCCGACCAGTCCTGTTGTTCCAGCGTTCGCGCAGCGGCCCTTTTGAAAACTGGTCCGGGAGGAGGCACGATGCCCCGCTCCCATAACGGCGATTGCAATCGCGACATACGGCTGGCACTGGTTGCCGCCAGCCATCCGGACAAGGCAACTCACTGTGTTTCTGTGACAGTTCGATTTTCAACAACTTATGTATTAGAAGGAGAAGCTACCATGCTTCGCAAAATGTTTCGTAACAAGAAGGGTCAGGGTTTGGTCGAGTACGGGTTGATCATCGCCGGTGTGGCGCTGATCTGTGCGGCCGCGATTTCAGTGTTCGGTCACAAGACCAGCGATTTGATCTCCGCAGTGGCGTCGGTGCTGCCAGGCGCGCATGCCGATGACAATGGTCCAATCGTCAGCGGGAAGCTGATTGAGACCACCGGCGCCGACACGGGTGAGATCGCCCTGGACGCTGCCACGATCGTGGCCAACACCGACACTGGTCGATTGGACAACAATGTGTTCGGCGTCACCACCGCTGCGGGCGGCGATGGTTTTGGCGGTCTGGTGTTGGAGCCGAACTAGAGCCGGTTTGATGACTCTACGGCACACGCCGAGATAGAACTTTATCCCTCCGCGCCCTGTCTTTGGGCGCGGAGGGTGTTTGTGTTGAGAATGCCATGACCGAGCTGCTGCTGACCATCGCATTGGTGCCACTGTTAATTGCATCCGTTTACGATCTGCGCACACGCGAAGTCCCGAATTGGATTTCCATCTTGCTCTTGTCGGTGGCGACTGGAGCGGCCGTGATGGGAGTTGCGGGGATACGGTTCTGGATGGTGGGGTCTGGGGGATTATTGGGTTTGGCGATCGGCGCGACCCTGTTTCGATTCGCAGAACTTGGCGGTGGAGATGCGAAGCTGATCGCCGCCATCGGAGCACTGTTGGGTCCGGTCGGATTGGTGATTGTGTTGTTTTGGATGGCGGTTTCCGGAGGCGTGCTCGCCTTGATCGCAATGGCTCGCGGTCAGCGCGACTATGCCTATGCGCCAGCAATCGCGGCTGGCTACTTAGCGTATTTGGTTTGGCCGGTTGGATTGTTCCAGCGGCTGGTGCCGTAAGGCAACTTACTGTTTTTCAGGACCTGAATTGAAGGAGTGAAAGAGATGAGACAGCAACTATGGTCGGCTCTGATTGTAATCGGGTGCGTGTGCGTTCCCGTCCTCGTATTCGGAGCTGATGAGGACACAAAAAAAGAACACGCCGAAATGAAGAAGCAGCACGACACGGCCCACGCCGACCACGACAAGTGGCAAGCGGAACACAGCCGCTGGCGGGCGGAACACCTGCGCGCCTTGGCCATGCTCGCCAGGTTGCAGGCGAAGATTCTGGATCATGAGGCGATCTTGGAAGAACATGCCCAACACATTCGGGCGCATGAAGATCACGCTCACCACCACGCCGAGGAAATTACGGCTCACGAGAAGGAAGGTGATGCCAAAGACCATGAGAAACTGCGTCAGTCGCACGACAAGTTTCTCAAGGAACATAAAGAGCTAGGCTCGGTTCACGACAAGCTCAAGTCCAGCCACGACGAGCTGTTCGAGCAACTGAAGAAGCTGTTTGCGAAGCCGAAGACAGAATGACACGTTTCGAAGAACATTTCGATCAGCCGCACCGCGTTAGCGGCCGGTTTTCGCGGGAACCGTGGGCTAACGCCCGGCGGCTGATTTCGTCTGCCTGCTACAACTGCAACAGGCGGCGTTCACGCATGCGCCGTGGGCAATCTCTTGTCGAGTTCGCCGTGGTGGCGCTCGTCGTATACATGCTGCTGGCGGCGATGCTGACGTTTGGTCACGCACTGTATGTCGCGCAGGGATTGCAAACGGCGGTTGATCTCGGATCTCGTGAAATATCGCGCACGCCTTTGCCTGCGAACATCACGCTTGATAATCCGGCCGACGATCCTGAACCGGGTGCATTGCACCACGACCGCGTTCGCAGCCGCATCTTTGATGAAGCGTTCCTGGTCATCGATTTGAATGCGTTTTACGGCGTACCCGGAATTGGCATGGGGCCGAATTTTTTTCGCGATGCCGTGCCGCAGATGCCATTGCTGAATCAGCAGTTGGCCACGCTGATGATCGTTGACCGGCCGGATTTCGACGGCGATGGAACGCCCGATGCCTGGCTGCTGCGGTATCCCGGCGCTTTGTTGCAGCGAACCACGGCGATTGCCCCACCAACCGACGTGACTTATCCGAATTGGGTCGCGACGCAGTATGCCGTAGGGATTCCCGTCGTGACTTCAAGAGGCCCATCGCCTGTACTGCCCGGAACGCATGTCGTGGGCGGCTTTGAAACGATCCGCTGGGTTCCGATCGTGGAGGAGATTGACAGCGAAGCTTCGCCCGGCGACAACACGCCCCCCAATCCCGATCCGTTCAAGCTAGTGCAGGACGATCCGGTCAACAACGTCGATCATCGCGGCATTGTCGCGTTGCGAATCAACTTCCCGTTTCAATCGGCGTCGATGAGCAGCTTTCGCCCGAACCCCGCAGGCCCGTTTGAGCCGACGCTTGGACTTCCCAACGCGGCGGATGATGGAGAAGTGACGGAAGAAAACCCAACGGATCGTCCCGGCGATTTGATCGGCGCGCCGCTCGTCAGTGACGGGACTTATGCTGGCACTTACGGCGGCCAGTACGGGTTGGGTGCCCAAGGCGCGATGGGCAGCGAGACCTTCACGGGTGGCCGACCCGTGCGACCGTATCGGCGAGTGATCTCGGCTCAAGCGATCTATCGTCGCGAGGTATTTGAATAGCCAATTTGGACAGTCTTCCCGCCTTTCCGGAACGACTACGACAGGCTGGAAGCCTGTGCCACAACCACTGCAAGGAGGCAAGAACCACAACGAGGCAACCGTCATGAGACCGATTCAACCGTATCGTCGCCGCTCCACTGCCAGCTTCTGGCTCGGTCTGCTATTGATGCTGCTCATGGCGTCTGGCGGCGTCATCGGCTTGCTGCTTCTAATGGGCGTGAATCTGAATCCGTTTGCCACCCAACGGGAAGATCCGTTCATGGTGCGGATTCCGATCAACAGCCGTCCGATTCCAGCTTATCAGCGGGTCGCGCGCGAACACTTGCTCCATCCGTCGACCGGCGGCTTGATCTATCAGCGCGTGCCCCCGGAAGCTTCGATCGGCATGTCGATCACCGGCATCACCGCCGACGGTTCGCACGTGGAAAGCCGCGTCGAGCAGGTTCGCAACGTGAACGATCAAGTCGTGTTCGTGGTGACCGATGGCCGCGAAGTCCCGCACGGGCAAACCATGGAGTTGGGCGGCGCGCTGATGAACGTTAACGCGATCATCGGCCGCGTGGTGAAACGAGACAAACGGGCCGGGATGGGTTTTCAAGAGGCGACGTTCTTTCCGCAAGGGACACCCGAAGGGATCGCCGGGGCGACTCCGCCGGGGATGCGGGCCGTGACGCTCGACGCGACGAAGCTGACCGGTGTCCACGCACTCAACGCGGGCGATCGCATCGACTTGATGGCCAGCATTCCCCTCGGCGACGCAGGCTCGTTTAACGCGCATTCGACCAGTTCGCTGCCGGGTGCCGCGCTGGTGGCTTCGAGTTCGAATCCGTCGAGTCGCGGTTCGGCAACCGAGCCGATGTTGCTGGCGCAGAACGCCACGGTGCTCAAGCCGGTCTACGTTCGCAACGAAGCCACGACGTCTTCCTCCTTGACACAAGGCAAGCGGATTCAGAACGTGCCGAAGTACGAAGTCGCCATCGCCGTGGCACCGGACGATGTGATTCCGCTGCAGTCCGCGTTGAACAAGGGATTGGAGATCACTTGCATTACGCACTCGATGCAGTTGGCCGACAGCGAGCCACCGCCGATCCCGACGGAGCGATCCGAGTTACTCGCACCCGTCACGGTTCGTACCATCGCCGCTTATGACGTCGTGACCCGCGACGCCTTCGTAAGCCCAGCCAGTCGTCGCGTTCGCCTGGAACCGGTCAGCCGCCAACAGGCCGATCGCTTGGGAATCGTGCTCTCGATCGACGCCGCGCTGGGCGCGATCGCGAGGCATGACATCCCGGCTGGCAGCTTCGTGAGAAGCCGCGATCTGCTTAACGGCTCATTGCAAGAAACGGACTCGGCGAGCGATGATCGCACGACAACGGCTCGGGATCTCACTCGTGGTCTTAGTCCGATTCAATTGGTCGCACACCAAACCAGCGTTGCGATGTTGCAGCCGTCCGACAGCGGCGCTTCCGTGGTCGGCGACCGCCCGGCGATTACGAGCTTCATTCCCGTGGGAAGGTTCGCATTCGCCGTGCCGTGGAACCTGTTGTACGGAGCCGAACACCTGCAGATCGACGACCGCGTTGACATTCTGGCCAGCTACCAGTTGGAACGCCAACGGAAGCGACGCGACAACGAGAAACGAACGGACGATTCGACGGTGACTTCCGAGTACGACGAGTACGTCAGCCGCGAAACAAACCGCACCTTGGACGAATCGTTGGGCAAACGGGGCGAGCCTTGGACCATCGCGACCGACGCCATCGTTGTCGGTCCAGTCGGCTTTCCCGCTCCCGCGTCCGCGCTGCGGGCTATCGGCGATGCACAAGGGGCATCGCGGGAGGGAGCGACATCGTTGTCCGGCCCCGCAATTCTCCTCGCCGTGGACAGCCGAGACGTGGAAGCCCTGTCAACGGCGCTGAACACCGAAGGCATCGTCTTCTCAGTCGCATTTCGCTCGCAGAGCCAGACCGAGACGCCTGTCGGCTTCAAGCGAATCGCGGTTGCTCCCGTCGAGCTGTCGGCATTCGAGTTGTTCTCGGACCTCAACTGGAAAGGGCTGCGTCGCGAGATCGCCACGCGATTAGTTCGAGCCGCTGATGACAACTTCCGTGATGCGATTGAGATCGAGCAGATCTCCAACTATTACGGGCGCGTGTTGAGGAAGGGGAAGTTGCGGTTCGAGCATTTCACGGCCGCTGATTTTTTGCCGAGTGAAGTTGGGCCGGGCGTTGCGGCTGGGATTGGCGGTGCCTCGGTGGCCGTGACCGTCACGACAGAGCAAGTATCGGGACTTAGCCGCTTCGAGGACAACGATCGCGTGGCATTGCTGAGCGCGGGCGATCTGGCGTTGCCACCCAACGCTGTTGTGCATGGCACCAGTGGGTTGGGAACCACGGCAAGTGCCGTCGTACAAGATGCCCGAATTGTCCGCTCGGCCTCGGACACCAGCGATGTCGTGACCTTGGAAGTTGCCGTGTATGACGTCGCCGCGCTCGAGGCTGCCTTGGCTGGCGGGCGTTTGATCGCTGTCGCTCGGCCTCGCGGTATCGCGTCGCGAGCCGCGAGCCATGAAGCGCTGGCGACTCCGATCCCTAGCCATTCACCGATCCAAGGTAGTCCACGATTCGAGGCCATCGTCGGCCGCCAGTCGGAGATTCATCTCTTTGAATCGAGACCGGAGGCACAGCCATGAAGACCGGCCGACGACGTCGCGGCTATACGCTCGTGTTCTTTGCCATGTTACTGTTCGGCATCATGGCGATGGCCGCGCTGGTGATCGACATCGGCTTCGCCCGGCTGACGCAGCGGCAGATGCAAACGGCTGCCGACAGTGCGGCGCTGGAGGGATTGCGCGGCGACGACAGTCTACCTTATGCCGACCGTCGTGATGCGGCGCGAGACTTCGTCCACTGGCACTTCGACGACGACCTTGACTCGACCGGCACCTATCCGGCCGACGACGACGGCGCGTTCGATACGGGCAGCGGCCAGTTCGGCGCGGGACCGCTGGTTGCTTTCAGCGGCGGCGCAGGCGATCCATCACTCGTTGCAGGCCAACTCATGGAGGTCGATCCGAGCAATCCGGTTTACAAGCCCCAGGTGCTGGACGGCACTCCTTACGAGGCCGACACACCTCAAGATCGCCGCTTTCAAGTCGCCTTGCGTCGCGGTCCGACCGATGCGCCGGACGCCGATCTTTACGCGAACGGTCCTTCCGTACCGTACTTGTTCGCACGTGGCTCGTTGATTAGTCGGCAAGTCATCGCGGACGGCATCACCGTGCGGGGATGGGGTCAGGCGAGATCCGCAAATGCACTTTCGATCGGCCTGGCCAACGACTCGATCACACCGCCGCTCCCCGGACTCGCGCCGCTGGCGCTGGAGCTGAGCTACTGGAATGGGCTGGCAACCGACTCGGCGGATGACCAAGCCATCGCTGCAGGCGAGATCGGCATGGTGGGCCGCTTTTTCGCCATCGAAACTGCAAGTACGATGCCCCTGACTGTTGGACGAATTGTGCCGGAGACCTCGATTCCCGACGACGGCACTTACATCGGTTTCGTGCCGATCTACGCAGCTCTCACAGCAACATCCACACAACGTGTGGTGGGCTTCGGCGAAGTACATGTCACCGTAAGTGGCACCGGCACGATGGCCACTATCACTCGGCAACACAGTCGCGTCGGAGCTGAGAACGTTTCTGCAGTTCAATGCTATTCGGCCGACCTATCTGGGGTCGAGGCGGTTGAAGTTTATTCCCTTGTGCTGGATGTGGAGGAGCCGCTGATGGCTCCCGTGTCGAGGAGCGTTGATCCATGATGGTGCACGACATCGTCATTCTTACCGACGACGCACAGTTGCAAGGCGAGCTGCAGACCGCCGCTTCGGCGCTGGGGGAGCACCAGCCGCGATTGCGTTTTGCGGCGGATCATCATGCGCTGCTGGAAGCGGTGCGCTCGCGGTCGCCTGGTCTGGTGCTGGTTCCCTTTGGTGATGTGCCCGCGGAAGTCGCCAAACTGGCGCGAGAGCTGGCGACGTCTTCCCCTCCAATTCCCGTGGCGGCCATCTTTCGACCCAACGGATTTCGCGATGATGTCTCCGAAAGCAACATCTTGATCGACGCCATGCGGGCCGGCGTGCGAGACTTCTTGCGCCGCCCGATTTCGACGACCGAACTGCGCACGCTGCTCGACAACTTGACGAGCATGAACGGACACGCGGCGCTGTCGAACGAAACCACCTTCGGCCGAGTAATTACGTTCATCAGCAACAAAGGCGGCGTGGGCAAGTCGACACTGGCCGTCAACACGGCCGTCGGGTTAGGGCTGCGTCATCCAGGCCGCGTGCTGCTCATTGATGGTTCCCTGCAAATGGGCGTGGCGGCGGCGTTGTTGGACGCCCACCCAGAATCGACGTTGTGCGATGTGGCCGCCGAACGCGATCGGTTGGACGTGACGATGCTTCGGCAGATGGCGACGCAGACCCAGTACGGCGTGCATTTGCTCGCCGCGCCGGCCGATGCGGTCGAGGCCATGGAAGTCGACGACACACTCATGTCGCGGATTATTACGCTCGGGCGGAAGGCGTACGACTATGTGATTGTCGACACGTTTCCGATGTTTGATCGCGTCGTCGTCGTCACGCTCGACCTGAGCGACCGAGCGTATATCGTGATGGAAAACGTTGTGCCCACACTGTTGGGCGCGGTCACGTTGCTCAGCGTCCTGGAGCGGATTGGCTTTCCCGCCGCGCGGCAAAGGCTGATCGTCAACCGCTCGCAACACATTGCCGGATGCCTGGCGTTGCCAGACATCGCTGCTCGGCTGAATCGGCAAATCGATCACGTCTTTCCGTTCGACAAACGCGTGATCGAAGCGGCGAATTCAGGCGAACCGATTGGCTCGCGTCCCATATCGTTCGGCTTCGGCGGATTCTCACGACCGTTACGGCGGTTGGTGGATGAGGTCGAATCGCTGGAGGGGCGAAGTCATTCCCGTGGCACCGGCATCCAGCCGGTTGACGCAGTTGAAGTCCAAGAAATCGAACCGCGGCAGGCAGCAGGCCTGTTCCCTGAAACAGAGTACAACCCATGAACCGAGATCCACGCCAACTCCTGTCGCGAGCCGAATTGAACCTGCCACGCGATCACGTCCGCGCGAACAACAAACGCACGACGACTTCCGCGTTGGTGGCACCGGTGTCGCCGCCTGCGTCAGGCCACAACGGCGCGGTGTCGTACCTGCGAGTGAAATCGGACTTGCATCAACAGTTGTTGTCTGACCTGGACCGTCGCAACTTGATCAACGCCGGCGAAGAGCAACTGGCCGAAGTCGTCGAAGACTTTGTCGACCAGGCGCTCGCGGGTCAGGATCTGGCTTTGAACGACACCGAACGCCGGCAGATGGTGGATGATCTGTTGGAAGAGACACTGGGCGTCGGGCCGCTGGCACCGCTGCTGGCCGATCCGGCGGTGACCGATGTGTTGGTGAATGGCCCGTTTCGCGTGTTCATTGAACGCTTCGGGCGGCTGGAACCGACCGACGTCCGCTTTCGCGATACCGAGCACTTGGTGCGGATCATCCAACGCATCGCGGCGCGCGTCGGCCGCCGCATCGACGAAGGCTCGCCGATGGTCGACGCCCGCTTGCCTGACGGCAGCCGCGTGAACGCGACCTTGCCTCCCGTGACGATCGACGGCCCGACGCTATCGATTCGCCGTTTTGGCCGCCGCCGATTACGGCGCGACGACTTGATGGAGCTGGGGATGTTCTCGCCTGCCATGCGCGAGCTGATGGACTGGGTCGTGCGCGGCCGCAAGAACATTCTCATCGCCGGCGGGACCGGTTCGGGCACGTCGACGTTTCGGGGTGCGATCGCCGAGGCGAATCCGAATCACGAGCGGATCGTCACGATCGAGGATGCCGCGGAATTGATCCTGGACCAGGAGCACGTGGTACGTATGGAGACTCGGCCTCCGAATGTCGAAGGGTTGGGGCGGATCGCCGCGCGCGAGCTGGTGATCAATTCGCTCCGCATGCGACCGGATCGAATCATCGTCGGCGAAGTTCGCGGCGGCGAAACGCTTGACATGCTGCAGGCGATGAACACCGGGCACGACGGCAGCTTGACGACCGTCCATGCTAACAGCCCGCGCGACGCATTGGCGCGTCTGGAAACGATGGTGTTGATGGCGGGCCTCGATCTGCCGTCGCGAGCGATTCGTGAACAGATTGTGTCGGCGATTCAATTGATCGTGCATATCCGCCGGTGCGAAGACGGCGTGCGGCGCGTGCAATGCATCTCCGAGATCACGGGCATGGAAGGGGACACGCCGCAGTTGCAAGACGTGTTCGTATTCCGTTCGCGCGGCCGTCAAGGAAAGCGATTGGACGGCGAGTATATTGCGACGGGTATCGTACCGCGCGTCGTCGAACAGATGCGGGCGGAGAACCACGACATACCGATGTCACTGTTTCAGCCGAGGTCATGATGGTGCAGACGACCTTGCTTTTCGGCTGGTTGGTGTTGGTAGGACTGGTCGCACTAGGATGGCGCTCCGTTCGACAGCGCGAACTCGCTTGGTTTAGGTTATCCGAACAAAGTGGCGGTGCGCCGGTTGCGGCGCCCGTACGTTTCGCCATGCGTCGACTGCACCGCCGCTGGATTTGGGTGCCGTGGGCATTGGGGCTGCTGGCCGGGACCGTTGTGGCCCTGGTCTTACGCCTCGCTCCGCCATATGTTGTCGCCGTCACGCTCATGGTCGGATTGTTGGCCAGCCAGGTCGAGGCGTTTCTTGTGGCGCAACACGCCGCAAAGTTGGAAACACAGCTTGCCGACGCGATCGACATCATGATCGGGGCCGTCGGCGCGGGGGCCAGTGTGGGGACGGCGATCGAGGCCGCGATCACGGAGACTCGGTCTCCTTTGCGACCTTACTTGGAAGAAGTCGCCGGTCGGATTCGGCTGGGAGACGAACCGGCGGAGGTCTTCCGCTCGCTGGCCGAGCGTGTGCCGCTGGAGACGTTCTTGCTGTTCACTTCGGCATTGAGCGTGCATTGGGAGGTCGGCGGCAAGTTGACCTCGACCTTGACTACGGTGGCCCGCACGATTCGCGACCGCATCGACGTCTCGCGGCGGATTCGCTCGAACACGGCTCAGTCGCAGTTTTCGACACTGGCCATCATTGGCCTGACCTACTTCATCGCGGTGATCGTTTGGCGCAACGGCCCGGAGCAGATGGAAGAGTTCGTGACCTCGTCAGTGGGAAGTTGGTTCGTCGCCGGTTCGGTAATCCTGCAAGCGGTCGGCATTGTGTGGATGAACGTGATTAGCAAGCCGCGGTTTTGATTGGCTGGGAGAGAAGTGATGTGGATTCGCGTGGGACTAGGCTTGCTGTTAGCCGTCAGCCTGACGATTGGCGTGGCCATGGTGTTCCGCTGGCTGTTGCTGCGCCTTCGTTCGAGGGAACGTTGGTTTCCCGCAACGGATCGCACAGGTTCGGCTCGTGGTCAACACCCATCCATTGCGGCCAGCGACGCAACCGAATCCGAACGCAACTGGCTGGGACGCTGGCTCTATCTGGCCGGGTATCGCGGACCACATGCGTCCGTCGTGTTCGTCGTCGTGAGCGCGTTATGCATGGTTGGCGGATTAGGCATCGCACTCGGCTTCACCCTTTCGGGTTTGCAGGCCTTCATGGAACGAACCATCGTGTTGGTGCCGGGTGGTGTGGGGGAAACGTTTCTGCCGGTGGTCTGGATCGCGCCGTGGCTGTTGTTCGTCATGATTGGCTGCACACCTTGGCTGATTGTCAGGAGTGCGAGACGGACACGGATCGCGATGGTCGAGCAGGACCTGCCGCTGGCCTTGGAGTTGCTATCAACGTTGAGCGAAGCGGGGCTCGGATTCGACGCCGCGTTGACTCGCATCCTGAAAACGCGAGTCGCCGACCGGCCGCTGGCGGTTGACCTGCGCATGTTCCAGGCCGACTTGCTGGCTGGGCGGACGCGAGTGGAGAGTTTGCGGCGGCTCGCGGCGCGGCTGGATCTTCCTTCCGTGTCGATCTTTGTCTCGGCGTTGGTTCAAGCAGAACAGCTCGGCATGGGGATCGCTCGTGTGCTGCGTCAACAGGCCGACGACGTCCGCTCACGTCGGCGCGAGCGGGCCATTGCCTTCGCCAATTCGCTTGCCACAAAACGTGTTATCCCGCTGGTCGTCTGCTTTCTGCCCGGGCTGTTTGTCTGGACGCTTGGTCCCGCCTTTGTGCAACTCTTTAAAATGGCCGAAACCTTTATTCAAGTACGGGATTTCTAACTTGGGTTAGACTTCCCCACGCCATGGCCGCAATTCACCAACTGATCGACGCAGATTCAGGCACAGTGCTTGTGCCCAAGCTACATTTGGCGACGACCTTCTGGCAGCGGTTCCGTGGCCTGCAATTCCGCCGCGCGTTGGCATTCGATGAGGGCCTGTTGCTCACGCCCTGCCGCTCGATCCACACGCACTGGATGCGCTTTGCGATCGACGTGGCCATGCTGGACTCCGACGGTGTTGTGTTAGAGATTCATACTGTCGTTCCACCGTGGCGATTTTTGACCGGGCCGATGGGAACTCAATCCATCTTGGAATCAGCGGCCGGAATGCGAATACCTCACCTTCGCGTTGGTTGCCGCCTCAAAGTCACCACATCCACGCAAGCGTAGCGGAACATTTGCGAGTACCCGTGCTGTCACCGATGGGGCCGCTACGAGGCTGTGAAAAAATGGGACAGGCACCTCGCAGCTACGCGAAATCCTTTCAAAGCACCGACATCCACTCGGAGCCAGTCCCATTTTTTCACAACCGCTAAGCGGGGTTATCGAAGTCCAAGTCCGCGAACAAATCGGCGATGGGACTGGTGAAGCCGGGCAGCACGTTACCGCCATCGAGGGTGTCGTCGGCGGTGAGCACGCGGACCTCGCTCGGAGAGGTATAGACCGCCACCGAGCGATCGACGCAGTCGACCATCCATACCAACCGGACTCCCGAATGAAAGTACTCGATACGTTTGCGAGACATCTCGCCCTTGGTGTTGCCGGGGCTGAGGACTTCGACGGCCAAATCCGGAGCGAGGGCGGGAAACGCTTCGCTGGGGAACTTTCCTCCGGGAAGTCGTTCGCGCGAAACGTACGCCACGTCGGGTCCGCGTACGCTGCTGGTCAGCAACTGAAACATACCGTCGGGTCCGGAAACGAGTCCCAACCGTTGAGCTGCGACGAAGTTGCCAAGGATTCTCGCAATCGCCGCCGCTACCACCGAAGCCTCGTAACCCATCGCCTTCTCCACGAGCGTTTGGTCAATCAATTCACAAAGCGGCTTGCTGCTGGCATTCGCCCGAACCAAGTCGTCAATGGTGGCCGAACCTGGAGCGGGAGTCAGCCGCACGCGATCGGCGGCGATCCCGCCGAATTCCTGCAGTTGCTCGGCCAGCGATGAAGTCACGGCTGCGTTCGCCATCGTTCCCTCCGAGTCTGTGAAAAAATGGGACTGGCTCCGAGCGGAGGTCGGTGGTTCTCCAAGGATTTCGCGTAGCTGCGAGGTGCCTGTCCCATTCTTTCACAGCCTCTCCGTTGAAGTGCCCGCTCAGGGATTCTTCCAATCATAACTGGCCCCCACGATATCGCAAAGTCACGGGGTAGGTTGTCTGCCGCCTCCAAGTCAGCGAATCCGCCCTGCGTCTTATTGTCAGTGTGGGGAAGCTGGAACGGGAGCGTGTAGATGGTCGTGGGGCGTTGAGCCTCCTTGTGGTTGGCCGGTCACCAAACCTGCGACGGTCAAAGTCACTTGGTTCTTGTCCGTCGCCAGCACCTCGCATTCCAAGCCCGAGGTAGCGTAGGAGCCAAAGCGAGGATCGACGACTCCTTCCGTGCTCGGTTGGAAGTTGGCGATGTCCTCGACCATGATGAACTGCACAACCACACAAGCGTGGTGACCCGCGACCGCTCCATCTCCCTGGCGAAAAGTGCTCAAGGTGAATCGGCCCTCCGTGTCGATCTCGCCACGGGCTTGGACCCCGTGCTCGCGCGATTTGAATTCGACGGAACCGATCTGGACAGGTGCCCCGTCCGGAAAGACAACTCGTCCAGCGACCGGATAGGTGGGAAGTTGCGCGGGTGTACATCCCCCCAGAGTCATCAGGCATCCAATCCACGTCAGCAGGGATACCGTCTGTCGAATCAGCCGCATGGTGGTTTTCCTGACTGACGATGGCGCGGCACTTGGCGACCGACCGGCCGCTGGCCAATCCCACGGCGGCGACCAGCCAGACACGCGATGGCGAGCGTCCACGATCTCATAGCTCGGTGGGAATGACTTGGCCATCGCGACGATGGCACAGGCGACCGAGGACTTCGGTGTCGAGCGTCGTGGCGATCGCCCGCACGCTGCCATCGGCCATGGCGAAATGGCATACGCCAGGGTGCCAACTTCCCCACGCAACTAGGCTGTTCCTGTCCGAACGCTTGTCCGATACGATCGGCACCGTCGGGCCACCCACACGTGAGAAGTTAAAGACGTGGTCCCCGTTGAAAATGAAAGCATCCTCGGGGGACTGCCCGAGTTTCCCCAACGGCACATGCATTTCACCAGCCAAAATCGTGTTGCTCAAGCCATCGGTGATGTTCTTGTGGGAAAGGCGATCGGTCCAATCGACCGGCACTGCCCCATCGCAACGCGCGCGACTGGAGATGATCACTCCCGTGCCGTTCCCGCCATAGTAGAAATCCGTCGGCAATCCGAACGAGCCCGGCGACAGATCTCCGTGATTCCCGCCGTAATCTCCCACCGCGCCCTCCAGCACGGTTGAACCCGAGGATGTCACCGGCACCTGGCAACCGCAGGGCAGGGTGATCCAAGTCGTCGTGGTTGCGGAAATCAATCCACTGCCGACCGCGTTGGCAGCCGACCGCCGCGACGGACAGGTATACACGCCGAACGTGCGCACTCGCACCGCTTCGGGATGATTGGCATAGGGCTGAGAGTAATCCCAAGCCTGCTCGGCGGAGACGAGTTCGAGGAAGGGCATGATCCGCACCAGCCACGTCGTCTCGCTACCGCCGCAAGCCGCCGCTGGCGGATCGCCAGGTCGAGGCTGATAGCGCGCCGGTGGATACGCTTGGTGACTATCGTGAAACAGCTCGGTCGCCAAGCTGATCTGGTGGAGGTGATTCTTGCACTGCGTGGACCGAGCGGCCTCGCGCGCGGCCTGTACCGCAGGCAACAACAATCCCGCGAGAAGGCCCACAATTGCCATCACGACCAGCAGTTCGACCAGCGTGAAAGCTTGTCGGTAAGAAGACCGAACGCGCATGCGACACCCAACGAAAAGGTTTCCATTTTCGGCCCGACCAGCTTTGAGTGTACTCGCCCGCCGAGCTCCGTCAATTCAGTCGCCGATCAAGTGCCTTAGTTGGACAGGGCCACTTCCGGCCTGCATACAAGCTCGAAGCGCAAGCAAGTGAATGACTTGGCGCAAACTCACTCGCTTGCGCTTCGAGCTTGTTATTGGCAGCCGTTCGTGAAAAAGTGGCTCTGTCCAATTAGTCTCTCGGTCTGTAGGCCCGGAGCATCCGCCGATACGCCCGCTGGACGCCCATACTGATCTCCCGAGCTTCCTCGACCTCCTGGTCCTCGCATTCGTGTTCAAGCAGTTCGAGCTTATCGCGTAAGACGTTCGCCTTGGCACGGTGATATGGAGTCAGGGTTTGGCCGCGTAGGAACATACTGACTTGCAGCTTCCGCGTCCAATCGTCGTAGATCGGAATCCAGTACAGCGCTGTATCCCAATCCTGGGAGGTCGCCGCCGAGACGACTTCCGTGTTGACGATCCGCATCTCCTCCCAAATCTCGCTGGGTGCGGGATAGTAGACATAACAACCGAAGATGCTTAATCCGACCAGTCCTATCAAAGCGATGACTCCCAGCACGGTGCCAGGCAACACGATATCTAATCGCGGTGCTTGGGCGGGATGTGTGGTGAGCCAAGTCTCAACGCGCCCGGCACGATCGAGTCGGACTAGCGCTAGCCCCGCGATCGCGAGCACGCCGCCCAGGACCAGCGAAACGATTTCGTGCGGCGCAATCTTCTCTCGGATAGTTCCCGCGACCAAGGACAACACATTTCGCGTGCCTTCGTGAAACGGCGTGCAGTAAATATCAAAGGCATGGGTGTGTCCCGCGGGCTCGACTCCGTGGGGATACAACGGTTTATCGACGCCATACGCCAGTCCAACGACCACAGCCACCAATAGCGAGAACCAGACCACCGTCCGCCGCACACCGTAGTGTCGGAGCATCCAGGCCAACAGTCCCAGATTCGCACCGGCTCCTAAGACCAACAGAGCGAACGCCGCGCCGACCGAATTGCCGTGCTGGAACATCGACGCCAATTGCACCATGGCGGTCATAGGTGTGGCGTACGCGGGAATCGCGACTGCGGTCATGAACAAAGGGGCCCACGGATCATCCGCCTCGGCCGCCGTCTGCAAGTAACCGTAGGGCAGGGCGACGCTAAGGAGGGCGACGCCCAATAATCCCAAGCCGATGTACACACTGCTTGGTCCGACCAACTCCTTGGCCGAGTACACGGCGATCGACAACATCCGCTTCGCTCCCACCGGCACCTTCGTCGTTTCAGTCAGCGTCGATGGTTGGTGTGGAAACAGCCGATCCCAGGCGACGCCCACGACCGTGACAATCACCAACGAGCAGAGGCAAAAAGTCAGGATGACAACCGGATTGGCCAAGGTCAGTCCATAGAGTACGGAAATCGGATTAAACAAAGGAGCCGTCAAACCGAAGGCCAGGATCGTGCCACCGGTCGCACCCGCGCGACGCATCTCGCGGACGACGGGAATCACACCCAACGAACAGACCGGCAACAACATTCCGACTAACCAAGCCTGTGGCAGCGAACGCCAAGTATTGTCACCAAACAAGCGGCGTGTCCCCTCATGGCCCAGCAAGCGTCGAAAGACACCCGCCACGATGACACCGACCAGGATCGTCGGCATGGCTTGAATCAACGCCTGGAGGAAGCGGAGTACGGCTCCCCAAAAAAGTGTCTCCATCAGTGCAATCCTTATGGTTGTGTCGACGTTGATTCAACTTGTGGACTTGGGAACAGACTCTGGATATCGATCAATTCACGTTGAACGTCATCGAGTTGCCTATCGTGGCTGCGATAGGCGGACGCGCGTTCGGTATGATCCAGCTTCATCACGGCGGACAAGATCGCCTCCCAGTGCCTCGACGCGCGGACCGCACGGTTCCAAGGCTCCTCCTCCAAGTCACTGTCCGCGGCTAATTCCGGCAGCCAGCGGACCACGTCGTAGGTCTCCGCAAAGACGTCCATCTGGTCCGCGTCGCGCTGCCGCTCGTTAAAAATCTCGACATGCAGCTCCAGCAATCGCACGACGGCAGCGGGATAGTCCAACGGCTTGTGTGCCGGCGTGTGATGTTCGGCTTGATCGGGCGTGTCGCGTTGGCAACCGCAGACGATCACCATGATTCCCACAGCGACAATCTCCAAACGAATTCTCGCGTTTGCGTACATCACGAATTCCTTGCGATGGTGTTAGGCCGAGGCGGTATCCGCGGGTTGCTCACGGTTGGCGGTGCCTGCTGGACAACGATTCAGGTTTCAAAAACGGGAACGGGCACGGACGAGAGGATGTCTTGGATGATGCGCGGCCCGTTGTCGAAGTCGCCCGACAAACGAACTTCTAACACGGGGCCGGCCACCTGCTGGATATCGTCGGGAATGACGAAGTCGCGGCCTTGCAAATGGGCTCGCCCTTGCGCCACGCGTTGCCAAGTGAGCAAACCGCGTGGACTCAACCCCAACGCTACCTCCCGATGTCCGCGTGTGGCCGCTCCCAGATCGATCAAGTACCGCTGCACAAGTTGGCTCACCGCGACCGAGGCGACATGTTGCTGCAATTCGCGTAAGCGGACGGGGTCAATGACGGCGACGGAGCGAGGCCCAGTGCGGCTGGGGCCTCCCACGTCGACTGCGAGCATCGCCAGTTCGCTGTCCCGGTCGGGATAGCCGATCCGCAGCTTCATGGCGAAACGATCCAATTGGGCTTCGGGCAGCGGGTACGCTCCGTGACTTTCCACGGGGTTTTGCGTGGCGATCACAAAGAACGTTTCGCACAGCGGGTAAGTGTGGCCATCGATGGTCACTTGCCGTTCGGCCATCGCCTCGAACAGCGCGCTTTGCGTTCTTGGCGTCGTCCGATTGATTTCGTCGGCCAACAGCACATCGGAAAAGACAGGCCCCTCGCGGAACTCGAACTCGCGCGTCTTCTGATTGAAGATATTGAAGCCGCTGATGTCGGTGGGTAGCAAATCGGGAGTGCATTGGACCCGTGCGAACTTGCCGCCGACCGCGTGAGCCAGGGCCTTGGCCAAGGTCGTCTTGCCCAATCCAGGCAAGTCATCGAACAGCAAGTGTCCACGCGACAACAGACACGCCAGGACCAGCTCGACAACCTCCGACTTGCCGATCAGCGCGTGATTCAACGCGGCACGCAATTCATCGATCGTGGATTGCAGTGGACAGGTCGTCGTTGTGAGCTGCGTGACTTCTCGCGATTCAGGGTTGATCATTTGGATCGTCGTCCTAATTGCCGTTGCTTGGGGGTGCGTGTGGTTGCCGCACGGGGGCCGCGAGTGTGGTCTTTCCGGTCTGATTGGTGTGTGCGTGGCCAAATTCGCTGCCGCGTTGGTCCGTGAAAGATCATCGCCGTGGCAAGCCTCCGCAGGTGGTGATAAGACGTTCCGGATGCTCGGCCACGGCCAGTCCCAGCATTCGCCAAGCGCCGGCCATCTCCTCGGCACATACGACCGTCTTGTGCTTGGCGTTCCATGGCACCAGCGTCTTGCGGCGATATGCGATTCCGGCCTGTTCCCCAACCCACACTTCGTACTCGCGAATCCAGTTGACAACCTCAAGCAGGAGCCGTTGGCAGCGCGGGACATCGACCGGCCGCGGCGTCGCGAATCGCGGCAAGTCATCGATTGTCCAGGCGGGTTTGGACAAATCGCCTTTGGGCGTGAGTTGCGGAGCGAAACTGTCACGACGCAGGAAGAGGCCGCCCCTACCATCCTCGCCATAGAACACGCCAAACCCGCGCAAGACGACGCGAGCCGTCGGCGACATGTCCAGCCGGTAGAGGCTGGCGGCGTGGCTGTGGGCCGGTTTTTCAATCCGCTGGAATCCATACTGGACCAACAGGTTGCCGCCGGAGCACTCGATATCGCGCCCCCAGCACCAGATCTGCTGGTTTAACAGATCGGCGGCTTGTGAACTCGTCGACCATGCTTCCAAACCGCCGCCGACGACGCGAGCGACTTCGCTTGAATGGGCAGGAGGACTGGCCGCTCGCTTATCGGGAGCAGAGCGATTGGTGGATTTATTCACGGGAGACTTCACAGCAACCACCTCCCGCCCCAAGCCAGCGCGGCAGCGAACAGTGCGGCGAACGCCGCTTGGCGGGTCAACAACCGTCCCGCTCCGAACCACGTCGTTTCGCGGCCAATCGTGAGGGCGGTTACCAGGCAAGGCAACAGAACGCCCGCCAAGTACACGGCGGTCAGCGTCTGTAACGCCGTCATGGGAAGTGCCAGACCCTCGTCCGCAGCGAACAGAAAGATGCCGTCCTTGCGAATCGAGGCCAGCACGATCGGCAAGGCTGCTTCGGCCGGCAGATTGAAACAGCTCATGATGGGACCCAGCACGCGGGAGCAGGCTTCCAGCGCGCCAAGCCGTGCCAGTAACGAAGCGACGAGACAAATCACTACGAAGACGGGCATCGCTTGCAGACAGAATTGCCGGATGGTACTCCATGCCTCATGCCACAGCGCACGGGGTGACGGCCACTGCATGAAGGGGCGTCGCGGTGTCAGCAACACGTTCAGCGAACTCCGAGCCTCGACCGGAGACGTCAGCCGCAAGTAAATCAGCGTGGTCAGTAGGAGGTAGAACACAAAGGCCATGACGAGCAGTGCCGCGCTATGACCGGTCGCAGCCGCCGCGGCCGCCAACACAGCCAAGGTCGCCGGCAGTTGATAGCTACAAGTGGCTCCAAAGGCGATCGCCGAGATGGCCGGACCTCGGGAGCAACTCGAACAGGCGCGCGTGCTGATCACCGCCGGAACGTTACAGCCAAACCCCATCATCACGCGCACGACATCGCGCCCGCTCAGTCCGTAAGGTCGCACCCACGGATGCAAAGCCACATTCATGCGGTCCACCAAACCGCTGGCCTTATAGGCACCTAGAATGAGCGAAAACAAGAGGACCGTGGGCAGCGCCCACACAAGCAGGAACGGCCCCATGTTCAACAAGCCATAACCAAACTCACCTTGCTGCGCCGTCAGAACGATCCGCACCCACTCGGGCGCGTGTGCATTGATGGTGCTGATCAGCGGCTGGACCCAGTGATCGACCAGTGGATGCAGCACGTTGGCCAGCGCGTTGGCTCCGAAAATGGTCAAGAGCGCCGGCACCACCAATAAGAGAACGGCCAGGATTGGCCCCACAAGGCGATGCTCCAGCCAACCGGGTTTCGGTTCGATCCGCCAACCCGCACGAGCCGACAACGCGGACTTCTCAAATTGCCGTGACTGGGACAAGGCCCACCCAAGTCGATCGCGATCCGTATCGCATAAGGTGCGGGCGTCGACGGGAATGAACGCGACGCCCGTTTCGGCGGACAGTCGCTCGAGTGCCTCACAGGCCGCTTCCCCCGGTTGGACCTTGTCCCAGAACGTCACGACGACAGCTCCCATTCGGCCGCGGACCAGCGGCAGCATCTCGCTCAGGTCGTCGTCCAGTTGGGTCGCCTGAATGACCACGAGGACCCGTTCCCCCGCCTGCATCGCCCGCAGGGCCAGTCGAGTCGTCTCGGTGTCCGATTTCCGCAAGATGCCCGGCGTATCCACAAAGATCCGATGCGCGATGCGATACGGGCGGACGGCGACTGTCGAGCCGCGAAAGTTGGTCTCGCCCGCTGCTTGGCCCGTCAACGACGAGATCAACTGCGACTTGCCAACACTCTCCTTGCCCACCACGACAATCGTATCGACGGCCTGCGGTTGTGGCAGCACGGTGATCATGGGAACGCTCTCGCCTGAAGGATGCTTTAACACACACACTCCTCGCCGCAGCAGGACAGGTCATCCAAGTACATGCCCCACTGGCGATACATCTCCAGTTCTTCCGCTGGTAACCCGAGGCGGTCGGCGATGGCCTTCGCGACGACCGCGAATCGCTGCCGAAACTTGTAGATAAAACAAAACACGTGCTGTTGGTGACGCACCATTGGGCCGGCGAGGAACAAGCCCGGCGCGGTCGTCGATTCGTCCTGTTCGTTGAGTAACGGATAGCGGTCCTCACGGCACTCGAATAGATCGGCGATCAGCGTCGAGCCGCGAAAGCCCGTGGCCAGAATCGGTGGCCTGGATGTGCGAAAATCGTCGCCACTCGTGCAGCGAATCTCGTAGCCGCGCCCCTTGCGTCGCACCTCGAAGACGTCCGCGCCGCTGGCGAGTTTAACGCGTTTCGCCACCTCGGGCTCGTTCAGCCGCTCGACAGTAAACGTCGACAGGCTAACGCTTGGATCGGAGTCCGCGGATCTCCAGGGAGCAGGCTGTGACCGATCCAACACGGTGACTCGCTTGCCGAGTCGTGCCAGATGAATGGCCGCGTCCAGGCCGCTTTCATAGCCGCCAATGATGAATACTTCTTTACCAACAATCGACTCCCAGGCAGATACCTGTGCATTGTGCAGGCACAGTTCGGCACCGGGAAAGGGCTGGACATTGGGGTACTGGAACTCCCCCGCCGCCCAGACCACGTGGCGTGCTCGCAGGAAGCCTTGATTGGTCGCCAGTGAAAACCCGTCGCCTTCCGGCGTGATCGCGCGGACATCCACGCGAGTTTTGATGGCCAACTGATAATGCTTGACCACGCCCCGCAAGTACGCCGCGTATTCCGACCCCGTGGGATGTTCCACTTGCAGGCTGTATGCCGGTGAAGTCCCGATCGCCACGGAGTTCAAATCCAACATGCCGATCGAGTTGGTGGGAAATGACGGAGTAATGAATCGCATTTCCCGCGGCCAGCGTTCAAACGAAGCGCCCACGCGATGGCGGTCGAGGATTAACGCGTCCTCAATGCCTGCCTGCCGCAACGCCACCCCTAACCCGACTCCCGCCGCACCGGCTCCAACGACGATCACATCGTGGACGGTCTCGACACACGTGGCCTTACGCCGAACCATGGGATACTCCGATCGCGATGTTGCGGCGAGATACCGTTTGCATCTGCCACGCACCAAGTCGGCGGGACACGCCCGCACAAACGCGGACGATCTCGGCCCGTCGCGCATGAAGATCTGGAGGAACACTCGGCGCGTACAACATTCGTTCCGCCCAGCCGATGAAATCATCGATATCCTGGCGGGTGTCGTCGGACAGTCCCGCAGCTCGACTCTGATACCATGCCCGAATTGGTATCTCTGGCGGGCGTACTTGGCCCGCCAACCAGCCACGCCACTCCAGCAGTCGTAGTGTGGCGCGAATCCGCTGTGTCGCTCCACCGTACCCGATGATCTCGAAAAAGCATCGCAACAGGCAATCGCACCAAGCCACACGCTGGTGCCACACGACGACCGTCGCCAGACAAAACTGCGAGATGGCCAGCGCATGACGCAGGCACCAGGCAAGGAACCGCTGTCCCATCACCGCGATTCGTTGCGGCCACGTCCTTACTTCGCGTGGCGGTTCGTAACCAGGTGTCGGCTCGATCGGCACCCAGGTTCGTCCGTCGATATTGACCTCGACCCAGCAATGCACGTCCTCGGCCAGGACCGAAGTCTGGCCAGCACGCTTATTGAATCGCTCGCCGCGGGCGTAGAATCCGGTGACCAACCGTGCGGCATAACCATGACTTCGCAGCAACATCGCGGCGGTCGTGGCAAAGAGATAATCCGGCCCGCGACGAACCCGCAGGAAGTGAGCGACGACGTCGTCGCAGTCCGCAGGCGCAAGTGCCTCTGGGTCGTGAACAAAGTCGCTGCGCAGTCGAGTGACGATCGCTTCGACTTGCCGCCAACCTCGGGGCACGCCGTGCGTCCATGAGGACGTGGGAGAGGCATCCGGCCCAGCACGGCTTTCACCCGACACGCTGCCACTTTCACTTTCGACCAGCCGAAAGTCCGTTTCGCGTAACGATTGCAGGTTCACGCCCTGCGACCGCACGTGCAGTACCGTCAGTTGCGGAATTCGCTCACGAACGGGCATCCGCGGTACACCGTCACCACTCCACCCGAAGAAGTCGAGCTGATCCACTTTGTCGACGTGGATCGCAGTCACATGCGGTGGCGAGGGAAAGCGGTTGGTCTTCAAATTGATGATCTTCAAGGCGTGGTGCTCCAAACCGCGAAAGATAGGCGAAGCGCCCACTCGCGTGAGGTGAGCCCAGGGTTTGTCGCGTTCCGTCACCAGACGAATCGGCGGGTGGGCCTCGACTTTCGATGAGTGCGTCCACTCGCGACCGTCAAAGGTGTCGTAGCGCTGCATCGCTAAATGCAACGGCACACGACCGACGACGTACAGCATCGCGGGAGCGGTGCGATCCTCGAGCGTCCCGAAGCGGCGTTGGGCTGGCCGACGAACAGCGGAGAACTCGCGACCACTGCGCTCGCTCTGGGCGATCTGTTGTTCGGTCTCCTGGATGTCACCGGGAGCCAGCCCGATGTTTCGCTCTTGGTTCCGCTTCGGTTGCGGTGGCTCGCCGTACATATCGCTGAACATGTCGTACAACGACGGCATATCGGAATCGAGGAACAATTCACTCTCGACCGGACCGAAGCTCATCGCCTCGTCTTTCGCCGCCACCATCGCGTCGCCATCGCCTACGCCCGCTCGGGCATGCTCGTCGTTCCAGCGATCACCGCCTGAAGCCGGCATGAAACCACGCAGCACGTAGGTGGAACCGCCGGTCGCGCCCACCGTGGCACCAAGCAGCACCGCGCCCACACTCGTGATGCCCAGCACGGAAGTCCGCACCGGCAGACATCGTTCAGCTCGACTCGCCGCCAGCGTGTCTTGAACACGTTCCCAGTAGCGAGCCATCATCCACCACAACATCATCACGCCAAACAAGCCCGCCAGCGAAAACACCGCCGCCGCGGAGCTGATCACGATCGCAAATAACGCGAGAAAGGCGCTCAACAGACAAGCCACGGGCTGGCAACGCTGTCGATGAGCATACGCCGCGGCGATGAGTGCCACGTTCTGTAATCCGACGAGCATGATGATCTCCGGCGCGTCGCCCAGTCCCTGCGCTCGAGACACAGCTTCCAAGCCGAATGGCAGAGCCGCCCACGTGACCATGGCGATGGGAAGGAACGCGTCGATTTGCTCGCGGTGTGGCCGCCACACCGCGAACGCGCCGCGAACTAACCACGGCCCGCCAACGAACACCAGGGTCGTGCCTAACAACCAAACCCACGAAGTGCTGGACTCCACGCGCGCGGCGGTCAAGGTGCCTGCCGAGAGCGTGACCAACAACAGCGTGGCCGTGTCGCTCGCTTGCCGCTGCGCTTCCCACGGTCGCGTTGAGCCGTTCGCCGGTCGACCGGCGACCAGCTTAGTTGACGCACCAGTCGTCATGGCATTGCCTTTCCCATTGCAGTTTCAATTGTCGAGCGGGATCGCCGTGGACATTCAATCTCAACCACGGTCGCGCGCCGGTCGTCGGCGTCTCCGGCGGAGTTCGCTCCCCATCGAAGGCCCGGTCTTCCCGCTGCGGCACGCTTGGCGAATCCTGTTCCAACACGACTGCACGTAGCGGCAACGGGCCGCCTCGTGCCCCCTGATTTCGCTCGTTCCAACCCGGGAGTGTGGTAACCAACAAGATCATCTGCCCCGCCGCGTTCGCTGGGAGAACGGGGACAGCCGTGCCCTCCGGTGATCGCGAACACGGCTGGAAACTCGCCAACTTGTCGAACAGGCGATGTAATCCGACGGCTGTGGAAGCCACCACGAATCGCTCGCCGTTCAATTCGCAAGTCAAGTCGCAGGCGTGGCCGTGAAACTCTCGACACAGGCTCGCGACGACGCGCAGCCCCCAATCGCACAGCGCTTCGCCAGAGTCACCCGCGAGAGACGCTTCATACGGTTCCCCAATGCGAGGATCCAACACGACCAAGACCTGGCTACGCGAGGCGGTTTGACGCTCGCAGACGATCAGCGTGTCGCGTCGCGCGGTATGCGCCCAATGGATGCGGCGTAACGAGTCACCTTGACGATAGGCCCGCGCGGCGAGAATGTCTCCGTCCTGCCCAGGCCGATCCCAATAGCTGCCAGCCGCCGCCAACCGCTCACCCGACATGACCGGCAGGGACTTCAATTCCACACAGCGCGGCCACGCCAGCAACGGTTCGGTCAAGGCGATCTTCTGGTGTGACATCCACAAGCCAAAGGGAAAGCCTGTTGCCAGTACGGGTGTCTCGCAGGGATAGACACCGCGCCGGGGCGGTTGAAACGTGAAATCAAATCGGGTCTTCGACCAACCTGCGACATGAGCCAGCGCCGCCGTGGGACTCGCCTTGCTGGGCTGTCCGTGTTCGGAAGTTCCGTCCGATGGGAAGGTCGTTGCATGCGACGGCGTGAATCCGCGTTCGACCAACAAGCCCCACACGGGCCAGGGCCAACGATTCGTCACCGTGAGCGTCACCGTGACCGGATCGAACTCGTGACAGCGCCGCCGATCAAAGGCGATTTCCGCAGACACCCCGCGCAGCGCCAGCCACGGCCAAGCCGTTCCCAACGCCATGACAACCAGCACCACGCCGCACACGAACCAACCTTGCGCCGCGACGAAGGCCCCGACCAACCCGGCGGCCAGCGCGGCCACCACAAACCAACCAATGGGTTGCTTCAACCAATAGACATACCGATTCGCCCAGGGGCAGAAGTCGCGGTTGCCGATGGCCGAGAGCTTGGCCGCGACACGTGTCGAAGTATGCAGCAAGTTGCGGATCATGTTGTCGATTCCGATGTACACCAGTTCCTGACGTCGATGCGATACTCGTACGTCGCCGTCGT
>JBGTHH010000690.1:0-2794 GCA_041746275.1 Pirellulaceae bacterium
GCGAACTGATATCCGAGTGGGGCGAGCCCACGCTCGAACTCGTGTCGGGCGGCAGCGAACTCGACCCGCGCGAGGCGCGGCAGGTGTGGGAGGTGCATGGGCACGATGCGGAGATGCGCACGCACTCGGTTGCGGTCCGCGTCGATGCCGTGACTGGTGAAATCGTTTCTGAATGGGAGATGGTGGCCAACTTCACCGATGATGTGTCGGGATCGGTCGAGGGGCTGGTGCTTTCGGGCGAGATTCCATACGAGACCGTCCTCGATTGCGTGGACTTTAACATCAGTACTGACACCGCGACTGTTGGTATCCCTCGGATGCTGGTTGAGTTGGCAGATGAGCCGTCTGGCGCGGCAGTGGCTTCCACATGGACCGACGCCAACGGCGATTATGAGTTTACCGGTGTCACGATCCTGCAGGACTCGGTTGTGCGGTTCCGGACCCTGCAGGAGTTCTTCCAACTCGGCTACCTCGACGGGAGTGGCGACCTTCAGCCCATCGATGCCGAGGAAGTGGGCGTTCCATCGAACGGCCTCGTGCCGCTGTACACGTATCACGACAATCGCCCCAGCCCTCCCATGACTGACGAATACCGCATCGCGGATATGACGGCATGGACGGTAACTGATTCTGCGCGATCATTTTATAAGATTAGCAATCAATATATTCCGGGCATTGATGACGACGACTTATGGGTGGTTCCAAATGAGAATCCCCCTGGTGGTGGCGTGTTCTCGATTGGAGCCGTGTATAGCCCACCGTCTGGAATTCTAGGTGTTCCGGCCATCGTCTTCAGCCCTCAGCCAATGTTTGCACCAACGCCCAACTGGGCTATGCCCACAGTCATTTCACACGAGTACGGCCATTTTGCGTTGGATCAAGCTTTTGGTATCCCCCTAGGCATCGATAGAGAGGGACTTCATGAGGGATACGCCGATGTGTTGTCGATTCTGGATATCGAGACAGATCTATTGGGTTATGCCACTTCTGGCTGTTCGATGGGCGAGCCACTGCATGGCAGGGATTACACAACGAGCCAGTGGGCTTGGTACGCCGCCAATGAGTGTTCGTCCAACCGCCGTCTCAGAGCAACACGATTGGTTCACGCTTGGCGCGGCATCCGAGACGAGATCGGCGCTCCACAGGGTAACTCGATTGCTTCCGAGTTGTTCGTAAAGTGGTCCTTTCTAGCGACACCGGAACCCTCCGGCACGGGTAGGAAGTGCTATGACCCTATGTCGAGCACGCCAGCTGCAACCTTGAACTATGACCTCGCGGCCCGCGACGCAACCTTCTACGAGGTTCTCGTCGCCGACGACGATGATGGTGCGCTCAACAACGGCACGCCGAACGATGCGGCTATTTGCGCGGCTTTTGAGTTCGTCGGTTTGCCCGAAATGTCTTCGTACGGGCCTTGCCCCAACTCGGCTGGCGGCGGTCGGTGTTCGGTCGATTTCGACGGCGACGGCATGTTCACCGCCTTCGATTTGTTAATCTTGCAGAAGTGGGCCGAACAGAACGATGTCCGGGCCGACATCAATCGCGATGGTCGCATCGATCTGTTTGACTATCTCGAGGCTATCGAAATTGGGATGGGTTGCCAGTAAGCCGATTCAAAGAGGAGGTACGCCATGCGCGCTACCGCAGTCGTCCTTATGTCTATTGCCATGACCACTCCAACGCTCGCGCAAGAGTTGCGCGGCGGCTACGACCTCGTCGTTCGCCAGCACCCTACCAAGGCCAAGCCCGAGGCGATCATTGAGGTCTGGAGTTGGACGGATTTCGAGTGTTCCGATGGGACACTTGTGCTGGCGGGTGGGCAATTCAGGCTGAATCTCAGCCACCCGATCCTGAGACCGGGATATACGTCTGATGTCCTGGTGGACTGCATGATCGCGCCACCATCAATTCCTCCCGGTCCGTGCGATACGTGGGGCTCTCTGCAAGTAGTCGGAACACTTGTCCTACCGTTCGCCTTCAGCCAGTACTTCGAAACACTCTCGTACGACAATCCGCTGCACATCATGGACGTTCACATGACGGTCCGGGATTTTGCTCGACGTGATGTCGGTATCGTGACGGATCAAGGCTTCCATGTCGTCGCGTGCGTAGCCGATGGTTCTGTCATTCGTCAGGAACAATCGCAGCCCTTCACCCAAGGCCAAGCCACCATCCGCGTCAGCGGCGGCGCCTGCCGCGCCGACTTCGACGGCGATGGCGAACTCACCATCTTCGACTTCCTCGCCTTCCAGAACGCCTTCGACGCGGGCGATCTTTCCGCCGATTTCGATGGCGATGGCGAACTCACGATCTTCGACTTCCTGGCCTTCCAGAACGAGTTCGACGCGGGCTGCGAGTAGGCCCGCCACGCTCCCAGCGTCCAGGAGGCCCTCGCATCCGGCGGGGGCCTTTCGCATGGTGCGCGAGGTCGATGGCCAAGGACCCGCCGCGATCTCGCGCAATTCCTGCGCTCCATCAAAATGTTTATCAATGCCCCTCAAGTCACCCCCGGATCTTCTCGATATACCTTCCATCGTCGCGGCCGCCGCGGCGGTGCGGGGCCGGCGCCGGGGAATCAAAGAAACTCCCCCGGTGGTACGAACCCCCGACCGAAACGGCGGGACGCACAGGAGTTTCGTTTCCGTTCTCGCGCCAGCGTGGCGCATCACGGAAGGAGGTGCCGTATGAGCACCAGTCGTCAGCCTAAGACCCTCTAACAGAATGCCGTATCCAGCGTTCTGAAGCAGATGAGGATGCATCCCAGCGTGAGGAAGGCCTGGTGGATGTCGGCGCG
>JBGTHH010000691.1:0-4024 GCA_041746275.1 Pirellulaceae bacterium
GACGTTGATCCCTTCGTACTTGGCGTCCGCTAAGCGCTCGCGCAGTGACTTCACGGCATGCCGGACACGAGACTCGTGATCAATCGTGTGCCAGATCTCACCCGGTTCCATCGGCGAAAGATCCTGCAACACATAGACCACCGTCACGTCCTGGGGACTGTTCGCGAGCGTCAGCGCCATGTCCACCGCCGCGATGGATTCATCGGAAAAGTCCACGGGAACTAAAACCTTCTTGTTGGCAAACCAAGTCACGAGCAGATTCCCTTGTGAAGTGTGATGAACCGTTCCACTGAACCGTCCGCGATGAACAGTGCCTGATCAAGGCACGCGAATCAGGTTGTTAACGCGCCTGCTGTACGCTCCGGACATACTTGTGACATTCGACGCAGTTAAGCGTGACTTGCACATAGGCCAGGGTCGCTCCATCGAGATTCTTCCGCTGAGCCGCGTCGCTCAACGCTTTGGTATTGCGACGAAACTGATCGCTATGTCGGATGTAATCCACCGTTTGCACCACCTGCCAACCCGCTTCCTCGCTTAACAGCGTGAGGGCCTGAGCATCCTTGGCGATTTGCACGAAATCCTCGCTGGTCAGGCCTTCCAAGATACTTTGCGAATGGATCAACTTCGCCCGCATCAGCGTCTCCACGGGCTTGACCGGTTGCTCGCCTTGCGTGGTCGTCCACGCGATTCCCAACAGAATACAGAGGCCGAATCCCATCGAGCGCTTCATGATTGTCTCCTGGCTAAACACTGACATGATAGAACCCTGCCTTCCGCGACAGAGTCACTGACCTTCATAACTACTACTGGAGATCGACATCCCAAAGGCTTGCGCGAGTATGCGCGTCTCGGCCGCCTCGTGGTGATGCAACTTGCGAGCAAACTCGCTAAACGCCGCAATAAAGCTCGACGTATCCTCGGGAGTGGCTGTGGACGCTTGAGCTAGGAGACCGTCCATTGTCTCTAGCAGGCTACCGTGCTCGCGTTCCAAGGCCGTGACTTCGGGCGACAAGCTGGGGCACTGGCAGGCGGCCTGCTCCAAGCACCCGCCCGCCTCTTCCTCTTCGAAATGATGTCGCAGCACATCGCGCAGCTCGAGCAAAGCTGCCTCGATAACCGCCATTTGACTGCCATTGTGCTCGTTCAGCTCCGCGCTCACGGCGTTCAGCATCTTGTGTAGTCGCGCGTGTTCGGCCCGCAAGTAATCCACAAACGGTTTGCAATCGCCAACGTCTCTCATGGCACACCTTCTCCCTCCATCTCGAACCTATGCGACCTACTCCTCGGCTTCTGGTTCCTGTTTACGATAGGAAATGACTGGGCACTTGGCACGCCGCACAATCGCTTCGGCCACACTTCCCATCAGCAGCCGGGACAATCCGGTGCGACCGTGGGTTCCCAAGACAATCAGATCCACACCTTCCTCGTTCGCGAGGCGGACAACGGCATTCGCCGGATCACCGGTCACCAATCGATGCTCGTACGAAACATTGGGATCGGTCGGCACCACCTTATGCAGCATCTTGCGCAAATCTTCGGTGGCCGGCTCGGGAATCCCATAGTACAACTCTCCTCCGCCATATGCTGTCGGTGGCTCCTCGACATGAACAATCATCAACGAGGCACCGGTGTCGCGCGCTAGCGACGTCGCCAGCTTCAGTGCCGCGTCACCGGTATGGGAAAAGTCCGTGGGAAACAGAATCTTTGTGGCTTTCATGGCAACTCTCCTCGTAATCGGACAGCGTCGGTTGGTGTTGCGTGTCTGGCCTACATTAGAACGCAACTGTTGGGCCAATGCGACTCGATTCTCCGCGAATTCACGTTGTACGCGTTTCTTAACTGGCCATCTCGTCCACCGCATTCATTAGTGCGGCGACGACATCCATCGTGCTCACCATGCCTACCAACTGCGTGCCCTCAAAAACGGGCAAACGGTGCAGATGCTCGACGCACATCATTCTGGCCGCAGTCAACAGCGACTGGTCGGGCGTTGTCGATTGCACCGCCTCGGTCATGTAGGCTCCCACGTAATCGCCTGGGGCGGCGATCTCCAGCGGACTATCCGGATCCGGTTGTTGCAATACATGTGGCTCGGCGTTGCGGTTGTCCCCAGAGCAGGCGCGACGTACAAAATCGACCGCGCTCAGCATGCCGACGCATTTCCCCAGTTCGTCGACCACGGGCGCTGTCGAGACCTTGTGCTGCATCAAATACACCGCCGCTGCATCCATTCCCTGACTCGCGGACACCTCACAAACCGAGCGATTCATTACATCCGCGACACGTAGATTATGCAACCGTTCGATTGCCTGGCACATGGCTGACCTCCTGGTTGGTGCGAGAGTTTAGGCAACTTCTCGTTGACTGACGGGTTTGCCGGTACACGATGCAAGTAGTGGGCCAACGCCGCGATGTTGCACGGTTACTGCGGCGAGCTTTGTTCTTCACCGATAGAGTGCTGGAGCGGATCGCGATACGATAGCAACTGTGCTTATCGGCGCGCTACGTGCGTAATCGCACGGACCTTGAGCTGTCGTTTGTTCCGCGATCATTATCGTGTGCTTGGCTACGACGATTGGAGTCACTGCCAAGTTCGAACGTCGTCGCGTTCGTTGGAGTTGGCTTTACCGAGAAGCTGCGGTCGGGCGCGCGATTTGCCCTGTGAGGTTTGTTTCTTTGATGGCCAGGAGTCGCTCCAAGATGTCTAACGCGTCTGAGATTGATCTGCTCGTCGTGGACGATGACGACGAGTTTCGCGATACGCTGGTGAGGCGCTACACTCGCTGTGGCTTTCATGTCTCGGACGCGTCCGGTGCCGACGAAGCACTGGACATGGTCCAGCGTCGCGAATTCGATGTGGCAGTGTTCGACATGATGATGCCGGGGTTGACGGGCCTGGAATTGCTGGAGAAGTTTCGTGAGAGCCAAGTGGAATGCGAAGTGATTATGCTGACCGGCAAGGGCTCGATCGAGACCGCCGTGCAGGCCATGAAGGACGGCGCGTTTGATTACCTGCAAAAGCCATTTCCTCTACAGGATCTCGAGACGGTGATTCGCCGCGCCAAAGAGCGGCGGATGTTGCGTAAGGAAAATCAGCAACTCAAGGCGCTGCTCGAACGGCACCAACCTCGCACGGATATGATCGGCCGTTCGCCCGCGATGCAGGAGGTCTTTCGCTTAATCGAACGGGCCGGTCCGAGCGACAAAGCGATCTTAATTCAAGGTGAAAGCGGTACGGGAAAGGAATTAGTGGCGCAGGCCCTGCATCGTCAGAGTGGCCGCGCGAGCAAGCCTCTGGTCGTGATCAACTGTGCGGCGTTGCCGGAAACCTTGCTGGAAAGCGAACTGTTCGGACACGAGAAAGGGAGTTTCACCGGCGCGGTCGGTACCAAACCCGGTCTGTTTGAAGTCGCCGATGGCGGCACGTTGTTTATCGACGAAATGGGCGAGATGCCGGGCTCGCTGCAAGCCAAGTTGCTCCGCGTGCTCGAAGACGGTTCGATGCGTCGCGTCGGCTCGATCAAGGAACGCAAGGTGAACGTTCGCCTGCTGGCGGCCACGAATCGAAACCTGGCCGAGGAGGTCCGCGCGGGCCATTTTCGCGAAGACCTGTTCTATCGCATCAACGTCATGACGCTCGAACTGCCCCCGTTGCGCCAGCGTCATGGTGACCTCCCGTTGTTGATCTCACATTTCCTCGGCGAAGGTTGGGATATCGAACCGGAGGCATTGCACGCCCTGGAACGCTACAGTTGGCCCGGCAATGTCCGCCAGTTGATCAATGCGATCGAACGGGGCAAGATCATGGCCGAGAACCAACTCGTCCGCCTTCGCGATCTCCCTCACGAGGTTGTCGAAGGCCAGTCCAACAACAACCTAACGGTGTTGGTGGATACCGATGATCTCTCGAAGATCGAGCGCGCGAAGGTTATTGAGATCTTGCGACGCGAAGCTGGCAATAAGACTCGAGCCGCCCGCAAACTCGGCATCGATCGCCGCAAGCTTTACCGATTGGTCGAGA
>JBGTHH010000692.1:0-2475 GCA_041746275.1 Pirellulaceae bacterium
AGCCGATCGTGATTCAATGCGATAAACATGGAGGCCGAAATCGCTACTTGGCGATCCTGCAAACGGTCTTTCCGGAACACCGCATCGAAATTGTGCGTGAAGGACGCGAGGCGAGCGTCTATCGATGGATCACGGGCTCACGACGCCTGGAGATTCGGTTTGTCGCCAAGGGCGAGAGCTTCTTGCCGGCGGCCTTAGCTTCCATGGCCTCGAAGTACCTACGTGAACTGGCGATGATCGCCTTCAATCACTTTTGGCGACAGCACCTGCCGGACTTGAAGCCCACGGCCGGTTATCCGCTCGACGCGGTACGTTTCAAAGCCGACATCGCCACAGTACAGCAACAGCTTGGCATCGCGGACGAATTGTTGTGGCGGCGCAAGTAGTCGATGTCAAGAACATCCTCTGCATCCTTGTTCGTCCGCTGTTCACTCGTAAATACGCGGTACTTGCCAATTCTCGCTCACCGAAGCGCGATAGCGACGCATTCGTTGCGGCGCTGATTCGCGAGCCGTGACAGATAGCGACGCGGTGCTTGCGGGCGAGATGCCTTGCTTTTTGCGGACATCGCGAATGGTGGCTATTAGTCGTTCTATGTCGCGATGCACTCGCCAAGTCTGGCTAATGAACAACGACGAAGACGCCACATGAGGCTCAATCCCACCAGGCCCGCCAACTTCGGCCCATGAGTCAGGGTGGATGGTGGAGGTGATCGGCCAAATCAAGTCGTCAAAATTGGTATCGATTTGTCGCTCGAATTCGACGACGACCAAGTCGCGTACCGGATAAATACGAGTCTCTAGCTGCGCCTCGGCGCGTTCCGGGGTGGTGATCAAGAGGGACTCGTCCCGAATGGTCCAAGTCAGCTCGACTGAGTCGAGTGCGAAGTTCAACGCCGATTCGAGTGTCGCATCCAGCAAGTGAACGGACAGCGGCGTTGCCAGGTCGATACCAAAGTCTTCCAAAGCCCTCTGATCAATGACGACATTGATGCTGTATCGATCGCGTAGCAACTGAACAAATGCTTCGAGCGGGATTGCCTTATAGGTGAAAGAATCATGGGCCTCCAGTTGGTGGAGAATTCGACCCTCGGCAATGCGATGCGAGGCACTGCCGATTCCCACCGAGACCTGCCCGAATGCGGCGGGGCACACCAAGATCAAGATCGCCCCGAAAGCCGAAATTGCACGATAACGTAAAAGAAATTGCATGATCCGACTCCTCACGCGACCTGTCCTTGCCAGCCTCCATCGTAGGCGAAGGAGGCTCTCAAGTCACACAGTTTGATGAGATTTGTGTCCTGTGCTTGTTGGAACCGCAAGCCCGTGCCATTAGAATTAGACAACACTATCAACGGGTGACGTGGCCAAGCTTGCAGCGGCGTGCGGCCAGACGCTGTGATCACAAAAGCAAGTCTTGGCAACGGGGGGCGTTGTGACCACGGAGATGTCTTATGTCTTTCAACCTTGCCAACGCGTCGATGCTGCGCGCGATCGTAGCTTCATCCGTCCTACTGGCGACTACTGTGAAGGCTGCGGAACCCGAGCCGCTTCCCTTGCAACGTGTCGTCGCCTTCACCTCCGGAATTGCGTTCTTTGATCGCGTTGGCCAGGTCGAAGGCGACCAAGAAGTCACGTTGCGGTTCAATGTGGAAGATATCAACGACCTGTTGAAGAGCTTGGTGGCGCGGGATTTTGACGGTGGACAAGTTGCGGCCGTCACATACGATGCACGAGATCCGCTGGCTCGCGCTCTGCGAACATTCGCGATCGACCTGACAGCCGATGCATCGCTATCTGGTGTGCTGCGGCAAACGCGTGGGCAGGAAGTAGATCTCGCCGCGCCGAGTTCGATTCGCGGCAAGGTGATCGACGTCGATACACGGCGCGTTGCCGTCGAAGGCAGCGAGCCGATGGAAGCCGACTTTGTGTTGTTGCATACCGCCGCTGGTTTGCGACGAATACGCGTCGATCACATCGAGCAGCTTCAATTACTCGACGAACGGCTGAATGAGGAGTTACAAGAAGCCTTACAACTCCTCGCTGCCTCGCGAACAGCGCAACAAACATCCGTATCACTGAGCTTTCGTGGCAAGGGAACGCGCCGAGTCGCCGTCGGCTATGTGCAAGAGTTTCCCGTTTGGAAAACCACGTATCGTTTGGTCTTGGAAGATGACGAGCCGGCGTTGCTGCAAGGGTGGGCGATCGTCGAGAACACCACCGAACAGGATTGGGAAGGCGTCCAGTTGAGTCTCGTCAGCGGTCGACCGATCTCGTATCGAATGGACTTATATGAACCATTGTATCTCGAACGACCACTTGTCACTCCCGAAGCCTTTTCCTTGCTCCGCCCTCGACTTTACGATCAAGATCTTCTCATTCGCACGGCGGAACAACAACAAGCATTGCAAGGAGAGAATTGGGGACCCTCGCGTCCCTCCGATCGTGCGTTAGTTGGAGGAGGTGGTTTTGGAGG
>JBGTHH010000693.1:0-6591 GCA_041746275.1 Pirellulaceae bacterium
GCGGAATCGGGGTGCTTCCTCTAGTGCCTTGACGACCTGTAGCTTCGCGGCCTCCAGTTGGCCTGTGTGGTACAAAGCTTCCCCTAAACGAAAGTGCGTGCCCGCCGGGTCCACAGGATTCATCAACAGCAGCGCGTGGAGCGACGTCGCGGCGCGCTGGTGATCGCCCAAATGCTCGGCGGCGGTGCTCAACGCACGATGCGATACTGGCAAGAGCGGATTCACGGCCAGCATACGCTCACCATGGGAAATGACTTCGTCCCAATCCTGACGAGCCAGCGCCAACTCGATCAGCCGGCTGAAGACGTCGATGTGATCCGCGCTCAATGCCGCCACTCGTCGCAGTGTCTCTAGTTCGGCGGCTTGGTCACCTGTCTCGCGATGCACGGTGAGCAACATCGACAGCGCGGCATGCGATTCGGGATAGAGTTCCAGCATCTGTTCAAGTACCGCTTGGGCCGCCTCCCACTGCTGTTGTCGGATGAGTGCGCGGGCATATTGCTGCAGCCCTGGAAGATTCTTCGGATGCTCGGTAGTCCACGCGGCCCAATCTTCCAGAGTGGCCGTCGGAGCCAACTCCGGCTCCGTCCAATCGGCATCCGAAGCGAACTCCTGAGCCAGTTGCTTCGCGTAGTCGGCGAACTCCTGATCCAAGCTCGTTAACGATCCCGTGTAGCGCTGCAAGGCTTCGTTGATCGACAGCCCCGCGCCCAGATCGACGAGCACGCGTTGCAGCATTTCGTTGCCATACTGCTGGATGAGATATTCCACCACGAGCGAGGATTCGTAGTAGGCGAATTGCAAATGCTCGGCGCTCGGCGGCGAGAGAAAGGCGCTACTGAGCTGGCTCACGGGAGTCAACCCATCAGACAGGATCATCGCGCGATACTCGGGCGTCATCGACTGGCCCCACGTCGGATTCGCCAGCCGTTCCTCATACACCGAGATCCCTTCGCTCAACCAGCGTGGCATCTTGTTATCAGTTTTCTGCAACGTCACCACATGACAGAACTCGTGCCACAAGGTCGCTTGCCAATTCGTCGGTTGGTTGGTTTGCGACGCGGGGCTATTGGCCGTGATCACGCGTCCGAAGCAGACGCCTAGAAACCCGGCACCGCCCGGCAATCCAAAAGTGCGAATGGCGAAGTCCTCTTGCCTGGGAAAGATCTCGACGATCACGGGGTCGGCCACGACCACGTCGTACTTCGCGCACAATTGCTCTTTCGCGCGTTGCAACAAATCGAGAACTAATTGGCCATAGATCTCCGCTTCGCGTTCTTCCATGCGCACGACGAAACCATCCGCGCGGAGAATGCGAAACTTGGTGACGTTATCGTGGAGTGTGACCAGGTTGTGAGCCACCACGTTGTAGCCATCCTGAGCGTAAACTTCCGCGGCCAACCGCCAGCCCTCGTCATCCTCGCCCAACCGCAGCAGATCCTGAGCGAGTTGGATCTTGGCCGGCAGGTAGTTAGCATCCGCCGCCAGTGCCAATCGTTGATAGGCTGCCCCCTCGGCGAAACGGTACTTCTGCGACAACTTCTGTCCGATGCGATAATCCACCTCCGGATTGGTCGGCCACCAACTCAAGGCCAACCGCCGGTAGTGTGCTTCGTTATCCGGGGCATTGTCCAAGTGAGCCAAAACCGCGCGATAAGCCCACGCACGTGGCTCCAGTGGGTTGATCTCCCCGATTCGTTCCAGCAATGCCAGCGCATCCGTATAACGTTCGCCGTCAATGTGATGATCCGCGAGAAACAACAAGGTATCGATATGAGCTGGATTTCTCTCCAGTGCCGTCTGCAAGGCCGCCTGCGACTTTTCGCGATCACTCGCCGCATACGCCATGGCGAGTCCCCAATGAATGTCCGCGTCGGTCGTATCCAGTTTCAGCGCCGTGCCAAACTCCTCGGCGGCCAACGCATAATCGTGCTTGCTCAACGCCAATCGACCCGCGGCGAGATAGACCGGTGTGAACTCCGGATTCCGCTTCTTGGTTTGATTGAACAGGGCATTCAAAACCTGCTTGGCATCCACGCCTCGGTGCAAATAGAACTCGCCCAACGCCACGCGACTGGCAGGGTCGGTATACCGCCAACTTCCACCTTCCATCAGGGCATCAATCTCGCTCAACGCCTCAACGGCCTGTTCGCTTCGGCCGTTGAACTGGTACACGCGGTGACCGATCCAGCGCAGACGGACACTGGTTTTGAAGCGGTCGAGTGCCGCTTCGAGCGTGGCGAGCGCCTCGGCATACTGGCCGGTTATGAGCTCGGCTTCGATCTTGAGTATCCGCCACGACTCGCTGTACTGCCCCTCGTCGATGGCCTCACCCGCAGCCGCCGCACATTCGAGGTACTTGCCTGCCTTGAACAAAGCCGTCGCGCTGCCAATGTCAGTCGCCGCCAGCGCGGGTGAGGCGAATCCGCCACCGCTCACCCACACCAAACCGATCAATAGACCCAATGTGGCGGCACGCGAACGAGGCCGGCGAGCGGTCGCAACACGCATTGGAAGCCCGAGCTTCCTTGTTCGTCGAAGAAACATGCACGATCCTTGCAGGTCCATCCGCAGCCCTTCAATGTTCCTGAGCTGTCCGAAAAGGGGTCAGACCCTCTCCGGCAAGGCCACAAACCCCGTGAAATCGACTCGCCTCCAAAGGGTCAGACCCCTTTTCGGACAGGCTCTGAGACCACAGCAGCGTGGTCCTGGTTTTGAGGCCCGGGTATTGTAACCAACCCCGAGCCTCGTGCCAATCTTCGCGAAATCTGAGTCATTCGGATCGAACGCGAAGGATTCGCAATCCGCCGATGAAAGACGAGGGCAAGATGCTGGGGGTTCTAGGCGAGGACGGCTTTGACGACTTCACCATGTACATCGGTCAAGCGGAAGTCGCGGCCGGCGTAGCGGTACGTCAGTCGTTGGTGATCGAAGCCCATCAGATGCAACAGCGTGGCGTGCAAATCATGCACATGCACGCGATCCTCGACGGCTTTGAATCCAAAATCGTCGGTCGCTCCGTGGACGTAACCTCCTTTGACGCCCCCGCCCGCCATCCACACGGTGAAGCCCCAGTGGTTGTGATCGCGTCCGTTGATCTTGCCTTGGTTCGAGCCCTTCTTGGGCATCTCGACAACGGGAGTCCGCCCGAACTCGCCGCCCCACAGGATTAAGGTCTCGTCCAGCAAGCCGCGCTGACGCAGGTCCTTGATCAGCGCGCCAATGGCCTGATCGCATTGTTTTGCTAGTCGCCGATGATTGACTTCGATGTCGTCGTGGCTGTCCCACGGTTGGCCGTCGCCATGCCAAACTTGCACGTAGCGTACGCCGCGTTCGACCAACCGCCGCGCGATCAAGATCTGTCGGGCTTGTGTGCCACTGCCGTACATGTCGAGGATGTGTTGCGGCTCGCGCGAGATGTCAAAAGCGTCGCTGGCTTCGATCTGCATGCGATACGCCAGCTCGAACGATTGAATGCGGGCTTCGAGTTCCGCTTCGTTCTGCCGTGCGTCCAGATGCCGTTGATTGAGTGCCGCGAGCAGATCGAGTTGCTGGCGCTGCGCCGCGGGACCGATCCGATCGTTCTTGATATTCTCGATCAGTTGTTCGATACGAGTGTGTTTGGTGTCGACATGGGTGCCTTGATAGATGCCCGGTAGAAAACCGGCTTGCCAGTTCTGCGACTCCTGAATGGGATAGCCGCCCGGACACATCGCCACGAACGCCGGCAAGTTTTGATTCTCGGTTCCCAAACCGTAGGTGAGCCACGAACCGACGCTGGGCCGAATCTGACGTGCATCGCCGCAATTCATCAACAGCAGCGAGGGTTCATGATTCGGAACATCGGCATACATCGAGCGAATGATCGCCATGTCGTCGACGCATTCGGCCACGTGCGGAAAGATCTCACTCACCTCGATCCCACTGTCGCCGTGCCGAGTAAATTTATAGGGCGAAGCAAACAGAGCTCCGGTAGGTCGTTCCGTTTTCAAGTTGCCATCGGGCAACACTTCACCCGCGCGTCGTTGCAGTTCTGGCTTGGGATCAAACGTATCCACCTGGGAAGGACCGCCATTCATAAACAGATGAATGACATGCTTTGCCGTGCCGGGAAAGTGCGGCGATTTGGGAAGCAATGGGTTGCCGACCGGAGCGGCGGCGGCGAATTCCGAGCTCAGATGGGCTAAGGCCAATGCTCCCAGTCCCATGCCGGAGCGGCTGAGTAATTCGCGACGAGTGAGCATGACAGGTGCCTCGTTCAATCCAGGTACATGAATTCGTTGGTCAACAGCAAAGCCTGGGCATATCGGCCCCAGACGTCGAGCGGTTGCGGAAGCGGGCCGTGGAAGTCGCGTTCGGAATTCCAATCGCCAGCGACGTTACCGGCGGCGGACGCGGTCGCCCGGATCGTCACGCGCCACTGAAAACTATCGTGATTGGGGTTCTCTCGACAATCGGTAATGAAGTCGATGGTGTCTCCCGCCTCGACCGACAAATCTTCTGCCTTCGTCGAGATGTTGCTATTCTGAGCCACCCATTCGCCGACCAGCCCCGCACGACTGGAGATGATACGACCGCGAACGCCATCGCCCTGTTCGGTAAGATGCTCGAGCTTTCCGGAAATCGACAACGTACCGGCCTCGGTGGCCACCCAGCGCCGGATGGCCGCGTGATGCTGGTCGTTGCCGGCATGACCGCCTTGCGAGTTAAGGATGACCCAACCGAGCTGAGCATCCGGCAGCTCGGTGCCGCCTTGCCAAGCCTTACCAGTGAAGTGCGGTAATGATTGGAAACGCACACCCGCGTCTTCGCCGGTCGAGTAATGGCCATAACCAAATTGCCACGGACTGTGCGATGGCAGCAATTCCTGTGGTGACGTGGCCGAAGCGATAAACTGCTGGCCCAACGCCAACTCGTCCGGTTGTGGCTCACGAGCGAATACCAGCTTGTGGATTTCGCGAATACGTTGCTCGGTGTCGTGCTGGTCGGCCAGTCGTTGGACCAGCGACTCGGCGGCGGAATGCACGAAGTTGTTATTCAACAGATACAGTGATTGCTGGGGGACAATGGTCTCGGGCCGCTTGGGCGAATGAAGGTCCGGGCTGGCAAAGTCGAAGGTGCGAAACAGGCCGGGCAGATTCTGGCGATCGATAAACGCGTAGAGCGTGCGGCGATTGCTCGGCGTCGTCGTGGCGATCTGCACCGAGGTGCCTCCGACGGCAGAGCGATCGAGCTGCCCGCTGACTTCCAGCAAAGAATCCCGCATCGCCTCGAAGTCCAAACGACGTCGCTTGGCTCGCCACAGCAAGAGGTTTTCCGGATCGCGCACCACGGCGGCCGGGCGCAGATCGCTGGCCTGGCGATAGACGCTGGATAACACTAAGCGTCGCATCAACCGCTTCAGCGACCAAGCATCGTCTTCCATGAACGTGACCGCCAGATGATCCAGCACTTCCTGGTGCGTGGGCGCGTCGCTACGCAAGCCGAAGTCGCTCGTTGTGTGCACCAATCCTTCGCCGAACACGTGAGCCCACACGCGATTCACAAAGACGCGCGCCGTCAGGGGATTCTGGGGACTGGCAATGGCTTCCGCCAACTCGGCGCGACCGCTGCCACGCTGGAACGGCTGGCTTGGCTCATCGGAGAAGAAACTGAGGAATTGACGTGGCGCGATTTCGCCCCGATTTCCGGGACTACCCCGCAAGAAGATCCCGATGTTCTCGGGCTTATCCTTATCCACCAGCCGCAAGGGCAAATCCTCGTCTTGCTGTTCACGTGAACTGAGAAAGACACCATACATGCCATAGTAATCGCGCGTCGGCAGGGGATCGTATTTGTGATCGTGACAGCGGGCACAGCCCAGCGTCAGTCCCATCGTGCCGCGAAACACCACGTCGATCCGGTCGTCGATGATGTCATGCGTATTGTTAATGAACCGCCGACCCAGTGTCAGGAAACCCAAGGCGGCCAACTGGGGGCGATCTTCTTCTTTGACGATATGATCGGCGGCGATTTGATACTTCAGAAACTGGTCGAACGGCATGTCCTGATGCAACGCCTGAATAACCCAGTCGCGATACTTGTAGGCGTTTGGATAGTTGCGGTCCTCCGTGAACACATATCCCTTGGTGTCGCCGAACCTGGCAATATCAAGCCAATGCCGCGCCCAACGCTCGGCAAATTGCTCCGAAGCCAGAAGCTGTTCGACAAGCTGCTCATAGGCTTCTTCCGTCGGTTGTTCGACGAAGGCTTGAGCCTGTGCATAGGTGGGAGGTAAACCGATCAGGTCATAGAACAGCCGGCGGACCAACAAACGGGGTGCGGCCCGTACTGCAGGTTCAATCCCGGCTTCTTCCAAGCGAGCGAGAATGAAGTAGTCGATCTCCGTCGAGGGCCAAGCGGAATTCTGAACGGTGGGGAGTTCGGCCTTGTGAGGCGGCTGAAAGGCCCAGTGCCGTCGCGAGCGGGCCTGGATGCTTTCCGGAGCCGCGGGTGCCGGTCCCTCCCGGGGATCAACCGCACCGGTGCGAATCCAATGCTCAAAGTCAGCAAGCACTTCGTCGGGCAGTTTTCCATTGGGTGGCATCTGGA
>JBGTHH010000694.1:0-2972 GCA_041746275.1 Pirellulaceae bacterium
AAAACTGGTCACCGACATGCGCGTTATCGGTTCGGTCAACGGTTGGGGACGAGGTATTGCCAGGCCGATCGGTTCGCTCGGTGTGGCGAGTCGTGCGGCCGCGCTCAGCAGGGTGGCTTCGTCGGCCAAAGGACGAAAGAAAGCCAACGCGCGTCGCGCGATCTGCTCGGAGTCCGTTGCGAACAGCAACCGACTGGGAACCAACGGATCGCCCGCTTGATTGCGTCGCCCGACGATCACTCGCATCTCCTGCCGCGCGGCCAGCATGACCGATAACGCATAGGCATCGCGCGCGTAACGGCGCGGATTGTCCAACAAACCGAGCTGTGTTCGCAAAGCGTTGGGCAGGAACAGATCCGAGTTCACCGAATCAGGGACAAACGCCTCGTTCAAACTGGTCACGATGAGAGCCGGTGCGTCGTCGAGCGGCAACTCCAGCCAACCCAACATCTCGATCGCGGATTCGTCGAGCGGCGGGGGGCTTCTCTCACTGCTCATTTGCTCCAGCGTCCAACGAATCGCGGCCGCACAGGACAGTTCCGGGCTGAGCAAAACCGGGATCGCGGCGTGGCTCGCCAGCGTATCGCGCAGGGCTTCACAGGCGGCTAATGTCGTGCGATCGACCGGCGAATGAATCTGGAAAGTTACGCTCTCGTAGACTTCCGTCATGAACTGCAATAGCGGTTCGTTCCACAAATTCAGCGACCGCTCCGGCTGCTTGAGCGGCTGCGTCAGTCTCTGAACGGCGCGATAGGTCTTGGATAGCTGCTGGCAATCCTCTGGCGGACCCAGCCAACGACCGCGCAGACGATAGGGTAAGTGTTCCGCATGATAAGCATCCAATTCCTGCAGACGCTGGCCGGTGATCTTTTGGCGAGCCAACCAGCGATCTAGATCGGGGTGGCGTACCAGAGCGGCGAAAGTCTGAAATGTTTCCTTCTGCAAATAGTCAGCTAACGCGGTGAGCAACGTGCAGGGAGTGCTCTCGATCAACGGCTGGCCAGGGCCCCACCGCGTCGCCAGTCCGCGACCGTCGAGCACTCGCGAAATCTCCGGCACGAGCTGTTCGTCCGGGACGCCAATCGTAATGTCGTCCGCCGTGTAACGCTGCCCATACGCCGCGATTTGGCGTAACACAGCCAGTGCCTGCTCGGCAGGACCATGGACCACATCGACTTGCTCCGGCGCGAGGGGAATCGTCACGTCCTGCCAACGATCCGGGCAGAGACAGCCGTGCTCGTCGAAGCGATCGCTCCATGCCTGCGGTGCGAAGATCAACGCGGTCACATGTTCGGCGACTTGATCGAGCATATGCCGAGTAGCCACATTCATGTCGACCGTGCCAATCACCACAATATCGCGGGAGGTGATGAACTCCCGATGCTTAATCGCGACCAACCTAGCGGTCTGCTTATCCCATAGTTCCAGGCTATCGAGCAGGCGGAGATATCCCTCCTGAACCGTGGCCATGGCCTCCCATCGACGCGTTTCCAGGAATCCTTCCTGCTGCGCACCCTTCATCGCCACGTCGCGGAAATTCAAGTCATCGGCGGCCAACTCGACATGTTGCCGACAAAGCTCGCGACCGAGTTCATGCCAGCGGTCATCTTCCTGCTCGTGCGGCGGCGAGGGGAGCAACGGCCGTAGCGTTTCAGGTGACGTCGACCGCAACGCCCGCGTCCAGGCAAGTTCCTGAGTCAGGTCGCTCGCGAACGGTCGCTGGGGGGTATAGATTTCCTCGGGAAGCTTCCCCACGGTCACGATTTTCGGCGGCGTGAGCAGGAGTTGCTCTTGGGTACTACGTTCGACGAGCAATTCCAACAGACGCCGGCTCGCGCGACCGCCCGGCACCACGACCAGCACGTCACTTAAATCGGCTGCGCAATCCGATCGATACTGGCCGAGCAAGTAATCGACCGCCGCCGGCAAGGCCGGTTGCTCAAGTCCCAGGAACACGCGTTGAATTGGCATTGTCCAAACTTAGCGTGAGTCGCCACCGCCTAGAGTTTCATTTTGATTACACGATCGGGTGACATAGAGCCCCGCGTTTCTTGCTGACGTTCGGGGATTGTACCAGCCCAATCAGCCGGAACGTAAGATGACGGGTAGCTTGCTCGAACCACGGAAACAACGAGCGTATCGACTGGCAGGTACTAGTCCCAAACGGGCTACCCGAATCTGCGGCGTTAGCATCGCCGGTGCGGAACCGTCGTGGCTCCGTGATCTGTGTCTCCTGGACCGCGCGTCGTGTTGCGTTTGAGGCGTCGTGAGCATAGGCTAGTTGGAAACTTGTGATCTCGCTCTTTCAACTTGCAGTCCTTAAGGATCGACCGATGATGTCTCACCTCCTGGCTTTCCGCTTCGCTCTGGTCCTCAGCCTGCTCGGCTGCGCCATGCATCTCCAGGCCGAAGAGAACGTGCCGCCGGATGGCTTCAAAGCACTTTTCAACGGCAAGGACCTAGGCGGCTGGCATGGCATGGGGCACTTCGACCCACGAAAACTGGCAGCCATGAGTGAGGAGGAACGGCAAGCCAAACGCGCCGCCGATTTAGCGGACGTTCAACAGCACTGGACCGTGGAAAATGGCGAGTTGGTAAATGACGGACATGGTGCTTACCTGACAACCGACGAGAGCTACGGCGATATCGAGCTCTGGATCGACTACAAGACGGTACCTAACGCGGATAGCGGCATTTATCTGCGAGCCACTCCTCAGGTGCAGATCTGGGACTTTACCGAAGCGGGAGGCAAATGGAATATCGGCGCGGACAAGGGTTCGGGAGGTCTCTGGAACAACAGCGCGGGTTCCCCTGGAAAAGATCCGCTGGTGCTGGCCGATAAGCCCTTTGGTGAATGGAATCGGTTTCGCATTCTGCAAGTCGGCGAACGGACGACGATCTATCTGAACGATCAGTTGGTGGTCGATCACGCTCGGATGGAAAACTTCTGGAGCAAGCACGAGCCGGAAGCG
>JBGTHH010000695.1:0-3931 GCA_041746275.1 Pirellulaceae bacterium
TGGGCCCACGGGAGGGATGCTCCCTACGGTCAAGTCTCGGAGGTAAGCGGTAACTTCCCTCCGAGGCGTCTCTTTCAGTTCGAGCTCCTTGCAACGCTGGCTTCCTTGTCTTCACGCTAATTCAAGCCCCACCGTTAAGCCAACATCGGCACCCCACTGCGATCGGCCCGTTTCAAACCGCGAACAAACCCGCGCCCAACTGGCTCTCCAAAACCGCGAAAGTGGCCCCATCCAAAACCGCGCGCGACACTATCGTCCGTGTTGCAGTCGTTGCGATGCGACCAGCGGCTTCACGCGCCACGAATTGCGCCGCCGCAAGCTCCGCGTGATTGTTGACCTGACCGTGCAAGTCGTCAGTGTCGTCTTGGCTCGTTGGAGGTGCTCGCAATGTCGGCATGTGTTTACCGATTGGCCCGACTTTCGTACTGCCGTACCGGCGTTATGCCAGCAGCAGTCTGCTGCCCTTGGCCCGCGATTACTTGGAGCAGGATCGGCTCTCCTTGCAGCGGGCCGTAGCTCCGCAGAAACGTGTCATCGGTTAGGGGCGTAATAAGGGGACAGGTCCATATTAGTGACGAGGATGCGGGGTTTGGTAAATTTCAATTCGTTTATATGGACCTGTCCCCTTTGCACCAACCAACAGCAGGTTCCCGAGGGTGATAACCCCTATGTCCTGCGAAAGTGGGCTTTGAAAGGAACACGAAATCCAATCGAGGCACAGCTAGTGAACGTGGACCAGGGCCGAATATCGTTGAAGTCGAAATCAGGAGAGTTTCACAACCGGCTGGTGGAAGACCTTTCCGAATCCGACTTGGCATTTCTCCAACGGTGCAACGACCAGGGAAGCTGGGTCGAAGAAGGTAAAACCGCTGACTATTGGATTCGCATCCACGCCGGGCTGGCCGGTACATCGTCGGACAAAGTGCGTGCGGATACGGTCATCCAACGCATGGGCGGACGGGCTCATCCCGCTCTATTTCGGGCGATAACTTCTCACGAACCCGAGGTGCGCCACGGAGCGCTCGCGGCTTGCACCCCTGCCTCCTGATTTCATTCGCTCGGTGATTCAACTGGCACTGATCGAAGAGGATGTCGAAGTGCTTAAGCGGATCGGCTCGACGTTAGCTTCGGTCAAGCCGGAGGGAACGCGTAGTCGGACGCAGCGTCCCGGTCAGAACCTCTACGCACTGCGTGCGCTCGATCCAGAGGGTGTGGCCGCGCTGGGGCCGCGTTTCGCAGCCTTATACGGGCAATCCGAGTACGAAGAGGTAGCGCGGAAACTCTTGGGGTTGGTCGACCCACAACGACAGAGCAGCTTGAACAACGAGCGACAATGGTCGGAGCGGCAGGCGGGTGCCCTTCGCGCACTTCACTCAATGGCGGGTGGTTCCAACGCGTCCGCTTCGACTCAACAATTTGGCCTGGACTATGGAGCGTTGACTTCGCCGGACGGTGCGGAGGCGATCAAAGCGGGACTGAAGGACGAACGAGCGTCGTTTCGAAACGCCGCATTGGAAGTGATGTGGAGCAATCCCCGGCAACATGGTGCGATCAGCGAATTGATCGAAATGCTGGCCGATGAACAAGATGTTCAGGTGTGGTCCCGGGCAGCGTCCGTACTGAAGAAGGCCACGAATTTGACGGACGAGCAGCGTGCCGCCGCAATTCCCATTCTGGCGAAGAAGTACGACGACGAAGCATTGTTCGAAGCGGCCGCCGGTGCGTTGAATAACATTGCGCCCGAAGAACACGCGGCCAGGCGATCACAACACTCGGCGATGCTGCGGAGGCGCAACGAGCAGCGGCAGGTTGAACGAGAACAGCAACAACGACTCACCGAGCAACAAAGACTAAAGGAACTAGAGGAATCGGCGGAGCGAGACGAACTATCAGCAGCAGCACCTGCCACCACTTCGACTGCAACCCAAATGCTGGCTGGCGTTTTCCGCCGTTAAGCATTCCAAGTCAGAAAGTGGAACGGCACACCCCGCCATTACACAAGCCAAAGTAGAACCAGCAGCGTCTATCCGCCCCGACGCCATCTGGGGCGACGAAGCGGATGTCGTTTGTTGGCACGACGGTGCTTGCGGCGAGCGCATCTTGCTCGGAAGTGAATTTGCACGCTGGCCTGCCAAATGCTCGAAGGGCGGCAAGGCGATTGTGGCGACCCGGAATCAATTGCGACTTCAATCTCGCAGTGCATTCCCAGGCGATGCCAGCGCCAAGGAGGACAGAGTTGTCACGGTATGCCCACAGTGTCAAAAGAAGGTCTTTGGCGCGAAACATCTCATCGGCAAGCGTGTCAAGTGCCCACAATGCCAGACACCGTTTTTGTTTTTCGCGGCACGGAATGAAACTCCAACGATCCAACCGGATGTTTCTCCGCCATCAACATGGCGGACGGTATTAAAACCGTGGCTCAGGGATGATTTGCGCGGGTTCAATAATCTCCCGGTTGACCGGTTGGCAGATGCCAGGGACTTCATCGTTTCCCTGGCCGAATCACTTCCACAGCACCCTCTCGAAGTCATCGAATCACACTACGCGAGCACGGGTCTATGCGATCCTGTACAGTTGCCAACACCGCAAGCCGCTTTTGCAGATTTGCTGCGGCACGTTCAACCGCGGATCAGAGGCCGTAAGACGACCGTCTGGGGCCTCCGAAACTGCGAGCAGTCGTTCGCCGACAAGGCGCATCGAGACATTCACTGGGTGATGTTACAACTCGAGCCGGAAAATGACCCGCAGCCCAGATACTGGATATACCGCCTCGACGATGGCACCTATTTACTCGATCGTTCGCGCTGGTGAACCATGTGATACGGCTGGGGAAGGATACTTGGAGAGAGAAACGTATCGGACGGTGGGAACCACCGACGATGGCGAGGAAACGCAGTGGTTAGCGATTGCTTCAGTAGTCGCTCCATTCCTGTTGAGTCATTAGCTTGCTGGCAAAACCTGACTTGGCAGAGTCACTGGGGATGGACTACAACAGTCACTCCCAGGCAGTCGCGTCCGCGATTCCCCACGCTTCGCCGCTCGAGGAGATACCATGTCTCACGGATTCAATCCCTACGAATCAGTTGTAACGGAGTCGCTCCAACAGCCGATCGGTATGCAGTACCTGCGTTCATTCCATTACATCTTCGAGAATCCGAACTGGCTGATGAACGTGCTGTATGTCAGCCTGTCCTTCCTGTCGACGGCCGTGATCCCCGTGATTGGACAACTGATTGTGTTTGGCTATCAGTTCGAGATCATCGAGGCGTTGCACTTACGACCTGGCACACAGTATCCCGATTTTGACCTCAACCGTTTGCTCGATTATCTCGTGCGCGGATTCTGGGTGTTTCTGATCACGCTGGTGGTTTCCGTGGCGTTTCTGCCGGTCATCCTGGGCGTGATCGTGCTTGTCGCCTTGATGGTCGGTGGCGCGGCGGCGGCTGGAGGGGAGGAGAGCGCCGGCGTGGCGATGCTCGTGGTGGTACCCTTGGCGTTCCTGTTGATTGTCGGCGTCGGTGTCTTAATGAATCTCGTCATGATGCCCTTCATGCTCCGTGCCGGTTTGACCCAAGATTTCGGGCAAGCCTTCGATTTGGCGTTTGCCCGACAGTTCGTCAACCTGATGTGGAGGGAGATGATCCTCGCGGGCCTGTTCTTCTTCGCGGCCTTCGTGCTCTTGGAGCTGGTGGGCTTGGCGTTGTTCTGCGTGGGGATCTTCGTCACGATCCCCGTGGGAATGCTGCTTCAGGCGCACCTGATTCTGCAGCTATATCAACTGCATCTCGCCCGTGAGCGTTGCATCCGAGGCGTCTTGTGCCTGGTGGTAGTTTGAAGTTTTTGTCACTTCACTATCGGAGGTCCAGATGGCCAGGAAGAACAATGGTGCAGCGGAGGCTCGGTGGCGGGAGATCGTGCAACGGCAGGCGGG
>JBGTHH010000696.1:0-3287 GCA_041746275.1 Pirellulaceae bacterium
GTCGGCGATGATGATGTCACGGTTATCGGAGTAAGCCTGCAGTGTCTCCAGGGCGTCGTTCAACTCGGGACGGGGGAGCGTAGTATTGGAGCGATACGCACCCCAGGCTTGGCGATACCAGGCGGCGTCGAGCATCGCTTGCCGCGCGAGAGCGACCGCGCCCATCGGCGAATTCGGATAGCTTTCTCGGCCTCGCCCGCGAGGAATCGTCAAACGCACATGCTGTGCCACGTGGCGGCGCAGGATCGACTGGTGTTGCGGTTCGGTGCCCGTCAGCACCAGCGCGCTGGAGCCTTTGATGATCCCGGTGGCGGGAGCGATCAGCCGCACGGTGATGCCCTGCTCTCGCAGTTTCTTATCGAGCTCCGTATCGGGCTGATAGTGATCGGCCACATTCACTTGGGGAGCGATCAACGCATTCCAATGCGGAGCGCCCCGCTTGGCGACGGCCGCATCGATCCCCTTCTCGCCATAGGCATCAATCAATCCGGCATAGATGGTCTTGCCTTCGAGATTCCAGATCCGAGCGTCCGCTGGGACGGAGACGTCGCCTGCGGCTTCAATCAACCCATCGCGCACGACAACGGTTCCCCGCTCGACGACGCGCCCCGGGGCGATGACCAGTCGTGCGTTGATCAGCGCATGAACCGCCGGAGTGTGACTTCGCAGCCCTTCCACGGGGATCGTCCCGGGAACCGTCGACTGCCCCCAAGCGACCTGACCACAGGCGATGGCGATGACCACGCTCCAGCAAACTTGGCCGAGCGACATGTTCCATTCTCCACAGGTGCGTAATTTGAGGGCTCACCGCAGGGCCGGCGAGGACAGTTGAAGCTTACTATGCTAACATGGGCGATCACGTACTTCATCCATAGGCAAAACCCCTCGACCCGGCATGATCGTGACTTTCCGGAAGATCGATCCAACTACGCACATCCGCACCATCGATCGATCAAGATGCAACTGCCATAAAGTTCTCGAAACCAGACTTCGATGAATCCTCGCTATCCTGGAGCCCTTGATGCGACAACTCTGGACGACTTCGATCATGTTCTTACTGGGGCTCGGTCAGCTCAGCTTCTATCAAACCGCGGCGGCTGACGGTCCCAAAGACAACATTCCCGACAACGTTCGACAGATTCCACCGTCGGGAATCGACGTCTCACCGAGCGATCGTACGGAACTGGAACGTGGGTTGCATTCGCTGGCCGAGCGCATCGCGACACTACGAAGTTCGTCGGACACTCGCATTCAGTCCTTGCTGCCGGACGTCGAAATCTTTTATCGCGCCGTGCATGACGCATTGAAGTACAACGAATTCTTTGCGGCCGGTGATGTCAAAAACGCCCACGAGGTATTGCGCGTCGGAACGCAGCGCGCGGAGCAGTTGAGTACAGGACAAGCTCCCTGGACCGAGCAACGAGGCTTGGTCGTGCGTGGCTTTCGCTCGAAGCTCGATCAAACCGTTCAGCCATACGGTCTGTTGATTCCCGAGAGCTATACGTTTTCTGGAAAAGAGCGTTTCCGGCTGGATCTTTGGTTGCATGGACGCGGTGAGACCTTGAGCGAGAACAATTTCATCTTCCAACGACTGCGGCAACGTGGGAACATCGCACCCGTCGATACGATCGTGCTCCATCCTTACGGCCGTTACAGCAACGCCTTCAAGTTCGCTGGAGAAGTCGACATCCTGGAAGCTTGGGAACACGCGCGTCGGCATTACCGTATCGACGACGATCGCGTGGCGATCCGCGGCTTTTCGATGGGAGGCGCGGGTTGTTGGCAGATGGCGGTGCACTACCCCGATCGTTTCTTCGTGGCCAATCCCGGCGCGGGGTTCTCGGAAACTCCCGAGTTTCTCAAGTCGTTTCAACAAGAGACACTGACGCCAATCTGGTACGAAGAAAAACTGTGGCGCTGGTACGACTGTCCCGCCTATGCCGCGAACCTGCTCAACTTGCCAACCGTGGCTTATAGTGGCGAGTTGGATATTCAGAAGCAGGCGGCCGACGTCATGGAAGCGGCCTTGTTGCGGGAGAATATCTCCCTGGTGCATGTGATCGGCCCTCAAACCAAGCACGCCATCCATCCCAATTCGGCGGCCGAGATCGAGACGCGACTGGAGAGCCTCGCTCAACGAGGACGTCAGCGTCTGCCACGATACGTACAGTTCACGACATTCACGTTGAAGTACAATCGCCAACACTGGGTCGAGATCACGGGACTCGGCCAGCACTGGGAGCCCGCGCGCGTCGAGGCGGCAATTCAGCCAGGTAATCGACTCACGGTGCGCACGTCGAATGTGACCGGGTTGTCGTTTTCGATGCCCGCCGGCACGGCCCCATTCGATCTTCGCCAAGCGGTCACGGTCGAAGTGGATGGCAAAGCCTACGCGGCTCCGCGCCCGGCTAGCGATCGCTCGTGGAGCTTTCATCTGTGGCAAGGGGAACCGCAAACGGTCTCCGGACCACCTGTCGACGAACTGCATAAACGCCAGAACTTGCAAGGTCCGATCGACGATGCCTTCATGGATGCCTTCATCGTCGTGCGGCCCACGGGCACGGCACGTCATGAGCGGGTGGAGTCGTGGACGCGCGGGGAACTCGATCACTTCGTCGAGCATTGGCGACGGCATTTCCGGGGCGATGCGATCGTTAAGGATGACACGGAAGTCACGGCCGAAGACATCGAGTCCGCTCATTTAATTCTGTTCGGTGATCCCGCCAGCAATCGCCTGATCGGCCAGATCGCAGAACAACTGCCGATCCGCTGGACACCCGACGACGTGCGAATTGGTGAGCAGGTCTTCGACGCAACTCATCACGCCCCCGCGCTGATTTATCCCAACCCGTTGAATCCGCGACGTTACGTCGTTTTGAACTCGGGCTTCACCTTTCGCGAATTCGCCTATCTGAACAATGCGCGCCAAGTTCCCAAGTTGCCGGATTGGGGCGTGGTCGATGTTCGCACTCCTCCTAATTCCTTGTGGCCCGGTAAGATCGTCGCCGCCGACTTTTTCGACGAACGCTGGCAGCTTCAAGCGAGCTCCCGCAGCGAGAAGTGATCGAAGACCGTGCGCATTACCTTACCGCTCGTGTGTTTTCAGAACTTGATTTCGAGATGAGCCGCTTGGCGCAATGAAGTGGACTTTTCGGATCGCGGGCGAGTGGAACCGTGGGCGATCGCGCAGCAAGAACCGTAAAGCTCGATGCGTCTTGGCATAGATCTTGCGGCGTTCATCAGCGAACCGGCAGACGTGTTGGCCGTACTGCGACAAGCCGAGAATC
>JBGTHH010000697.1:0-9555 GCA_041746275.1 Pirellulaceae bacterium
AGCGAGGTTGAAGGTATCTTTTTATTTTCCGCTACGCCAACCGCCACGCGATCGCGTACAAATCACGCAACGTCTTTTCCCGCAACAAGAAACCCGCCCTCAGCCCACAAATTCCGATCTTCCCAGATCAGGAGTTCTGAGGCTACTTTGCCCACGAGGAACAACGGAAAGTGCCGCTCGTTAGCATATGGTGGAACGAGGGACGGGCCGAATAATGCCTCGCTTTCAGCAGGCGATCACGCAGCCTGGCGCTGGGCAAGTCCCCGCCGCTACTGAGGAGCGATTCTAACGGCCCGTCACGCAGGGGAACTCGCGGGTGATGGCGAGGACTTCCGACAGCACCTGCCCATTGGTGGCGACACCTTCCCCGCCGTCAATCCTGGGCCGGCCTTGCCAGTCCGTAAACGTTCCACCCGCTTCTTCCAACACCGGTTGGATTGCCGCCGCATCCCAAATGTTCATGATGGGATCGACCATCGCTTCGGCTCGACCTGTCGCCACCAAGAGATAGCCGTAACCGTCTCCCCAAGTGCGAGTGATATACGCCGCGCGTTCGAGTCGGGTGTAGGCCGATGCCGCGCCACGTTGCTCAAAGGTATCGACTTGGGACGTGACAAAGACACCGTCGCTTAAGGCGCTGCGGCGGGAAACCTTCGCGACCTGAGGTGTTCCGCTTCCCCGGACCCACCACGCCCCGGTGCCTTTCGCCGCGTAAACGCATTCGTCGAGCCCCGGTATCAGGATCACGCCAATGAGGCTCTGTCCATCCACAACCACACCCACGAGCACGCTATACAGCGGCACTCCGGTAATGAAGGACTTCGTGCCGTCGATTGGATCTAAAATCCATTGGAAGCCAGAGGTTCCCGAAGCTTCTCCGTGCTCCTCGCCGATCACGCCATCTGTTGGAAAGGCGGCGGCGATTCGTTCCCGCATCAGCGTTTCCGCTTGGCGATCAGCTTGCGTGACGGGGGAATCGTCCCCTTTGCGTTCGACTTGCAGGGAACTTTGCTGAAAGAGTTCCAGCGTTAAACTTCCCGCCTCCCGCGCGATCTCGATCGCGAATTTCAGCCGAGCGTCGACAGCAGCGGGAGAGATCATCGAAGGAAACGCCAGTGCGTATCTAGCCGGTAGGCGGTTTAAGCAGTTGAGAGAACTTAATGGCCTCAAGCTGCTGACGAGCGGTTTCGGTGATCTCGTTCAAGGCGTCACTCAACCTGATCTGCGACGCGTCGGCCAGACGCTCATTTGCCAGTTCGCCAATATCCATTGGACCCTCGATCGCTTCGATCACTTCCAATAAGGAGATGTTTTCCGGAGAACGAGTTAAAGCGTAACCACCTTCCACGCCACGCGTCGATCGCAGGATTCCGTGGTTGACCAAGCTGCGTAGGATTTGCAGCAGGAATCGCTCGGGCATGTTCCCTTCCGACGCAATCTTGCTACAAGGAACGGGACGATCCGGCGAGTGCTGCGCCAGTTGAATGGTTGCACGCACCGCGTAATCGACGGTCCTAGATAGCTTCATTGCTTTTATCCGTAGTCGCCGGTCGGAAGGACGGGAAGTGGGTCCAATCTAACAAAGTCGGCGGGATTGTCAATGAAATGGCCAGCCACCCACCCGAATAGTGGATAATCCGATCGGCGCCCGAGAAAGCCATCGAGATCGCTGTGCCGACGCTATGACAAGTAGCCCTGCGAATCTATTCGGCTGGTCGCTGTAAATAGGTGCCTCCATCAGTGGGTCTACCGGTCAGTGATCCTGCTCGACCGGCGCACCGCTTACGAAGACGTAATACGCATGGGAGTGCAGTAACTTTGGAGTGCGTGCGACTTGTCGCCGCTTTCCCATTTTCGCGAGGTCCTCTTGCAATGTCGGTCGTCGCGCGAGGAAAAATACCAAAGCGGTGAAAAGTCCCCGCAGTCCATAGAACGCCTCGCCGTCAATCATCGGCGGACTGTAGGCGACACCCATCGGCCGCGATCAGCCGATCATGGAGAAGGCTGGATGTCCTCGGCTTGCCCCTGCTACTACTCGTCCCTTGCTGCTTTCAAACCAGTCGAAGTAAGATGTGGCAGTGATGTTGAACGGACGCAGTCACACCAACTCATCTGTAACCAGGGTGAAGATCAACGCTATGGGCCGAAGCTTCGAAAATCGCAAGGTGTCAATACTCAAGACGGCAGGTCAAAAGTCCAAGCTTTATTCCAAGTATGGCACACAACTGTACGTGGCCGCCAAGAATGGAGTACCCGACCCCGATCTCAATCCGGTCTTACGGAACTTGATTGAGAAGGCCAAACGCGAGCAGGTTCCCGCTCACGTGATTGAAAAGGCCCTGGAAAAAGCCAGCGGCGCTGGCGGCGAAGACTTTGTATCGGCCCGCTACGAAGGTTTCGGCCCTGGCGGCTGCTCGATCATCGTCGATTGTTTGACCAATAACAATAACCGCACGATCACCGACGTTCGCAATTGTTTCACCAAAACCGGTTCCAAATTAGGACCATCGGGTTCCGTCTCGCATTCGTTTGACCACATGGCGATCCTGTCTTTCAAGGGCGACAACGAAGAGCAAGTGCTGGAAGCCATGTTGGACGCGGACGTGGATGTCGACGAAGTCGAATGCAAGGATGGACAAGTGACGTTGTTCGCACCCGCCGCCGAGTTCTACAAAGCTAAGACGGCGTTGCTGGCAGCGTTCCCCCAAACGGAATTGGAAGTTCAGGAAATCTCCTTCCTCCCTCAGGCCACCAAGGAAATCCGCACAGAAGATGTGCCCCTGTTTGAAAAGTTCATCAATTTGCTGAACGACTGCGAAGATGTGCAGGAGATCTATCACAACGCGATTCTGCCCAGCGAGTGCCGCACCCAGTAATGATGCCTGCCAGCAGCAAGTAGGTTACTTTTCAGCCAGCCGTTTCGTCGTCGCGAGCAGCTCCTCGATCTCTTGAAAGACCTCGTCGGTTTGACGGATGGCCAACGATTCGAGACGCTCAACATAGACGATCGCCCCACGACTAGCGGAACCACACCAAGTTTCTGGTGCGACTAAAGTCTTGATCAACTCGACGAGTGCCTCGCCATCACCGCTTGACGGCAAGAGTTCGGACACGCGATAGAATCGAGTGGAAGACGCGGCTTCCGCCACCTCTGGCGTCGTGATCTGAAGCACTTCGTCCCGAATGACAAAGGCGAGCCCAATGTCTCGTAACATCAGCCGTAATGCGGCTCGTAGGCTCGTGCCTTTCAACGACTTCGTAACCCGCATCCCCGTGTCGATGCCGCCGGCTTCGAGGGCCTTGGTATCAATGACAATCGGAATATTGTGGTTGAAGGAGATATCTTCGATCACAGCTTTCAGGTCTTGATCGAGATATTCGAGAAACGTTTCGCGACTCAAGGCGCGGTCGATTCGCTGATAGGCCACTGTCACAACAACGGACGGATAAAGACCTTCAGGTTGCGACGGTACTCCTGCCTTCGCTTGATCCGCAAGGTCACTTGTCAGCCTGGCGTGGTTCTTTCGTTGAGGTGGAGCCGGCGCAATCCCATCGCGGCCAAAGGGATCACGCAACGGTGCGTCGCTCGTTTGGGCACAGAGTTGCCCGGCACTGATCACCACGAGGCCGATCGCAGAAAAAACAAACCTGCTCATCCCACGAACCTCCCATGGTAATCGATGCATCCCCCGCTCCGTTCAGCGGCGGATCATCATAGAGGTTGCAGATGGAAATATCAACAATTATCTTTCAGGATTAGACCTTTCAAGTTCAGTCGGCGACGCGACCGTGTTCAGGAACTCCGCTGCGTTCCACCTTCTATGCCGACGCGGAATGGACCAAGCTATGGGTCCGCAGTGGTTTCGGCCTTCTGTTCCGGCTGCTCCCAGTAAGCATGGAGCATCAACATCACGGCCCCGCAGACCAGCAAGGAATCGGCGATGTTGAAGTTAGGCCACGTGTACTGCCCGTAACGGAACAAGATCCAGTCACGTACTCCGCTTTTCCAGGCGAGCGGATAATCGGGTTGCACCCACAGGCCGAGCCGGTCGTAGAGATTGCCCAGAATCCCACCCAGCACCAACCCGAGTGCGACGGTTAACCAACGATCTTTCGCGGCACCGAACCAAAAGAGCCAAGTTCCAATCCCAATCGCCGCGAGAATGGAAAGTACAGCGAAGACATGGCCGTAGCCTCCGCCCACTCCGAACAGAGCACCGGGATTAACGGCCGTTTCAATCCCAATGTAGGGTTCCCACAACCACCACTCGTTGTTCTCGCGCGGCAAACCTCGCCACTGGAAAACCCAATGCTTGGTTAATAAGTCGGCCGCACAGCCGATCGTGGCTAGACCAGCAAACACCCCGTAGCGACTGCGTGGAAAATCGCGATCGACGACCGACGCCCTATTTACCTTGGAGTTTGGTGGCACACTTGATACAGAATGGAGTGAAAGGAATCGCATTGAGCCTGGGCTTCGTGATACGCCCGTCGCATTCGACGCACGAACCATAAGTCCCGTCCTCAATCCTTTCAAGAGCAGCTTCGATCTGGTCGAGCGTTTCTTCCTCGTTCTGGAGCAAGCTGAGCGTGAACTCCTGCTCATAGTTGTCCGTACCGACGTCCGCCATGTGAATCGGCATGCTGGAAAGATCACCGCTGGCTTCACTTCGCGTCTTACTCAAGGCAGCCTCGGTCATCGCGTGAACATCGCCCCGAAGTCTCGCGCGGATTTTCAACAGTTGCTCTTTGTAGACGCGTGTTTCGGTCTTCTTCATCGTTGTGCTCCAGATTGCACGGTGAGGGGGAAGCTGGGCTTGTATAGCCCGTCCATTCTAAGTACGAGAAAAGTGCCTGTCAAAGGGGCCGACAAATCAACTCCTACGACGAATCGCGACCTAATGTTCCTATACGAAAAGAGTTATGGAGTCTTCCCTGATTCGGTCGATAAGAAGCTTTCGGTCGTCCTTGATGACTCAGCGGGGCTAACGTAGACTTAGCAGGTAGCCGCCTTTCGCAGGAACTCTTTTCATATCAATTGGTTAGCCCGTGGCGCTCTCGGAATTTGCCTTTCAACGCTGCATCTCCCCACAATGCGGGGAAACATACGGAACGGACGAGGTCCGAGTCGCTTGTGGCAAATGCGGTGACTTGCTCGACGTGCTGTACGACTGGGACCGCGCGCAACCTCCGGCGCGACTAAGCGACTTCGAGCGGATGTGGACCAAGCGACACGATCCTGTGCGATTTAGCGGTATCTGGCGGTTCCACGAGCTCTTGCCGTTCGCCGATACCTCCGACGTCGTGACCGTGGGCGAAGGCCAAACACTGTTACAACAGGCCGACAGCGTGGCCGGATTCGTCGGCCTCAATCCAGGCCGTTTGTACCTTCAGTACGAAGGCATGAATCCTTCGGGCAGCTTCAAGGACAACGGGATGGCGGCGGCGTTCACCCACGCTCGCGTCACGGGAGCCAAACGAGCTGCGTGCGCCTCGACGGGAAATACAAGTGCCTCTCTGGCCATGTACTGCTCGGTGACGCGGTTGATGAAAGCCGTGATCTTTGTCGGTTCCGGCAAGATCGCCTACGGCAAGCTCTCACAAGCCCTCGATTACGGCGCGTTGACGGTCCAAATCGCTGGCGACTTTGACGACGCCATGGCGCGTGTCAAGGAAGTCTCGCGAGACCTGGGGATTTATCTGGTCAATAGCGTGAATCCCTTCCGGCTCGAAGGACAGAAAACGATCATGTATCGGGTTCTCGAAGCCTTACGCTGGGAGATTCCCGATTGGATCGTCGTTCCCGGTGGAAACCTGGGGAATTCAAGTGCCTTCGGTAAAGCCTTTTCCGAGCTGTATGCTTTGGGGCTGATCGACCGAATTCCTCGCTTGGCGGTAATCAATGCGGCAGGTGCAAACACGCTGTACGAGCTGTACGAGCAAAGGGGCCTGCGTTGGAATCGCGGCGTGGGCGGGCTACGTGCGGCTTGCGATTATTACGAGGAACTTGATCGCAATCACAAGAAGGCATCGACCATCGCCAGCGCGATCGAAATCAACCGGCCAGTGAACTTGAACAAGTGCCTGCGTGCGTTGGAGGATTGCGACGGAGTGGTCCGGCAGGTCACCGACCAGGAGATTATGGATGCCAAGGCCAAGGTCGGAGCCGGCGGAATCGGGTGTGAACCCGCCAGTGCCGCCAGTGTGGCAGGAGCGAAATTGCTGCGGCAGCAAGATGTGATCGGGGCCGATGAGCGAGTTGTTTGCATTCTGACCGGGCATCTTCTCAAAGACCCGACGGCGACGGTGGCTTATCACACGACCGACCAGGACAAGTTCAATGAAGTGCTGGGCAGCCGCGACGTCAAACGCGCGAACTTCGCCAATCGGGCGGTTGCGGTTCCCAATGATCTCGGCGAGATTATCAAGGCCATCCAGTTGTACAGCTAACAATCGCTGGGCTGGCAGCGGTTGATCGAGTGAGTTGCTTGGTCAAGACTCGCCGATCGGCACCACGATACGCGACACCAAGCGGAGACTGCCTGCCATGCAACAGGTTCGATTAGCCATCCACGGCGCTGCGGGACGCATGGGGCGACGACTTGTCGCGCTGGCGAGCGCGGATCCCGAACTCGAGTTAGTCGTCGCGATCGAACATGCCGAGCACCCCGAGCTGGGAAACGATGCCGGGCAACTGGCTGGTGTCTCCGCGAACGGAGTCCCGATAACGGCATCCCTCGACTTCCAAGCCGATGTGGTAATCGACTTTTCGCTGCCGCAGTCGGCCCTAGCTCTCTGCCGTGCGTGCGTAACGCATCAGACTCCCTTGGTCCTAGCCACCACGGGAATGTCCGAGGAACAGAAAAATGAAGTGCGGGAATCGGCTTTGCTGATCCCGCTGGTCTGGGCACCGAGCATGAGTTTGGCGGTGAACTTGACGATGAAGTTGGCCTCGCTGGCCGCAGCCGCGTTGAAGGATGTGCCGAGCGGCGTGGATGTCGAGATCATCGAACGTCACCATCGTTTTAAGGAGGATGCACCGAGCGGTACCGCCTTAAGGTTTGGCGAGTTGATCGCGGAAGCCATGGGCCAGACAAAGCACCAACACGGTCGCGCGGGGCAAACGGGGCAACGCCCGCACGACGAGATCGGCTATCACGCCTTGCGTGTCGGCGACAATCCAGGCGAGCACACGGTAGTGTTTGGCTTGCTCGGCGAGACCATCGAGTTAACCGTCCGCGCCTCGAATCGCGACTGCTACGCCGTGGGCGCATTGCAAGCCGCTAAATTCTTGGCTAACCAAGCTCCCGGTCTGTACTCGATGTACGACGTTTTGGGCTTGGATTAGTTCAACTGGCGTCGTCGTCGATCAGATCACTCAGCGGGAAGACACGAGCACGCAGCCAGCGCGCCAGTTCCGGCAGGATGTCGGGATGAACCCAGTACGCCACGCGCCGTTCCGAGGTGGGACTCACCGTTTCGACGAACACGGGCTGCGCTCGCTGGCACGATAACACCTGCACCTTGGCGTAGATCGCCGGGCTCTTGATCGGAATCCGACGATACTCGGCGGGAACTGCTGTGGCTGACGTGACACGGATCGTCTGCGTCAGCGCGCGTTCGTGCTCTTGCCCGCTGGAGTGTCGAATCGGAATCAGCGCCCGGCGTCGCAAGTCAATCTCCTCGACTCGATGAACCACAGAATCGCTTCGTCGCAAAAGGCCACGAAGTCGCCTTGGTATCGAGATCCCATCAGTACCTGGATTGTTGTATCGACACGACAAGCGGACAAGGCCGCGAAGCTGCGCAAGTCAGCCATTTCATACCCCCCATGAGGCACACAGTCGGCCGTAGCGACATTTTTCTTGTAATCAAGCGATTGCTCGAATAGTCTTATCTTACTGGCCAGCCGATAGTTACGGCCTTTGAAAGCTTGGCCACCCGTCTTCTCTCGATGGCACCTCGCGGATTGCTCCCATGTTGCAACCGACTCTCCGGCAGGCCCGACGCCATCGCCGATCACGTCTGATGCGTGGCATTCGACTCTTGAGCTACGAGCCACTGGAAGCCCGGAATCTGCTCGCGACCTTCATGGTCGTGAATGTCGAGGACAGTGGGCAAGGTTCTCTCAGGCAGGCCATCATCGACGCCGAATTGACGCCCAACAACATGGGACCGGATCAAATTGCCTTCAACATTCCAGGGCAGGGTCCACACACCATTGCGTTGCAGTCACCGCTGCCCGCCATCAACGAGTCGGTCGTCATCGACGGCTACACCCAGCAGCAGTCCACTTCGGGAGCGGTTCCCAACTCGGAGCCGAACAACTCCACCAATGCTGTACTTCAGATCGAGCTAGACGGATCGTTAGCAGGTATCGCTAGTGGTCTGACGATCATGGGACAAGGCACCACCGTGCGAGGTTTGGTGATCAATCGCTTTAGCCAAGCTGGCGTGCAAGTCACGGGAGCTAATCACGTGATCGCCGGGAATTTCCTGGGGACCGACGTAGCAGGAATGACGGCGAGACCCAATGGGTTTGCCGGGATACAGGTCGTCGATGGAATTCAGATTCGCATCGGCGGGCAATCCCCCGAGGATCGCAATCTGATCTCCGGCAATCAGGGGTCGGGCATCCTTGTCCAAGCGGGACAATTCAATCGCGCTGACGATCTGTTCATCCGAGGCAACTTAATTGGGACTTCGCGTAACGGCAACGATCCCATCTCGAATCTCGCGAATGGGGTAACTCTGTCGCTCGGCGACGCCAGCTCAAACCAGTTGGTTGCGAACAATGTGATCGCGCGCAATGTCGGTGCTGGCATTATCATGACGGGAGGCATCGACGCCGCATTGGGTGCGACCATCACAGCCAATTCGATATTCGGCAACCAACAACTCGGCATCGATCTGAACGCCGACGGAGTCACCTTGAATGACAACAACAGGGACCCTGACGACGGACCGAATGGACTTCAGAACTTTCCGGTACTGACGAACGTCCTCCGCGACTCGACCAGCACCTCGATCACGGGTTCGTTGTCGAGTGAACCCTTTTCCAACTATCGCATCGAGTTCTTTTCGAACGCGGAGCTTGATCCGTCCGGTTATGGCGAGGGAGAAATCTTCCTTGGTTTCACGAATATCAACACCGCCGCCAATGGGATCGGCGGCTTCGTCAATGTGATCTTGCCTCCGATACCGCCGAGCCACTTCCTGACCGCCACGGCCACGAACATCGCCACGCAGCGCACGTCGGAGTTCTCCAACGTGAAGTTGCCATTGATCGTCACGCCCTCGATGGTAAATGTTCCCGAGAATCAGTTGGCGGTAATCGATATCCAGACGTTCGACCCGGACGGCGAAACGGAAAACGGCGGTGGCGTGACCTATAGCCTTACCGGCGGCGCGGATCAGGCCTTGTTTTCCATCAACCCCAATACGGGCGAGCTGACGTTCGTCGTGGCACCCGATTTTGAAATGGCCGCGGATGCCAATAGCGACAACGTTTACGAAGTGCAGGTGACGGCACGCAATGGCGTCTTGATCAGTGTG
>JBGTHH010000698.1:0-5083 GCA_041746275.1 Pirellulaceae bacterium
ACGGGCGCAGCCTGCGTCCGCAGTTGAATGACCCCGCCGCGCCCTCCGCCAAGCCAGCGCTCGGTTTCTGGACCGGCAGCCAGCGCACAGTCCGCACAGAGCGCTGGCGGCTTATCACGCATCCAGTGAAAGGCGCGGATACTCCGCAAGTGGAGTTGTTCGATTACGAGACCGATCCCGATGAAACGCGCAACCACGCCGCGGCGCATCCCCAAGTCGTCGCGGAGCTGCTCGCGCGGCTGAACAAAGTACCCGCCATTTCCTCCGACAAATCGAGCAACCCATGAAACCTCTCAAGGCTCTGCTACCCATGGTCGGCATGATCGCCGCCTGCGCGCTGCTGTCCCCCGCCTGCGCCGCGTCCCCGCCAAACGTCCTGTTCATCATGGCGGATGACCAGGGCAGCGTGGACCTCGGCTGTTATGGAGCCAAGGACCTGCACACCCCGCAAACGGATGCCCTCGCGGCTGGCGGCCTGCGTTTCACGCAATTCTACTCCGCGGCGCCGGTTTGCTCGCCGTCGCGCGCGGGCGCTCTCACGGGCCGCTGGCCGGTGCGAGCGGGCGTGCCGGGGAACTGCGCTTCGCAGAGAGGCGGCAAGGGAGCGTTGCCAGCCGAAGAAGTGACGATGGCGGAAGTGTTCCAGGCCTCGGCCTATGCCACCGCCCACATCGGCAAATGGCACATCGGTTACACACCGGAGACGTCACCGCAGGCGCAGGGTTTCGGCCACAGCTTCGGCCACATGGGCGGCTGCATCGATAACTACTCGCACTTCTTCTACTGGAGCGGACCGAACATCCACGACCTCTGGCGCAACGGCGTCGAAGTGTTCCACGACGGCCACTTTTTCCCTGACCTGATGGCTGCGGAAGCCATCGCGTTCATCGAGCAGAATCGCGCGAAGCCCTTCTTCATGTACTACGCGCTCAACACGCCGCACTACCCCTACCAAGGCGATGCCAAGTGGCTCGAACGATTTAAAGACCTGCCCTATCCTCGCAATCTCTACGCCGCCTTCATCGCCGCGCAGGACGAACGGCTGGGGAAACTCATCGACCGGCTTGAGGCGCTGGGTCTGCGGGACAACACCATCATCATTTTTCAGAGCGACAATGGCCACTCCACGGAGGAGCGTGCCCACTTTGGCGGCGGCAGTGCAGGGCCCTATCGCGGGGCCAAATTCAGCCTGCTGGAGGGTGGCATCCGCCTGCCCGCCATCCTCTCGTGGCAAGCGAAACTTCCGCGAAACGAAACCCGCGACCAGCTTGCCCATGCCTGCGACTGGCTGCCGACTCTCGCGGAACTCACCGGTGTGAAGTTGCCGCAGACGCACCTCGATGGCCGCAGCCTCGTCACCGTGCTCCGCGATGCAAACGCACCATCGCCGCACGAGGGTCACTCGCTACACTGGCAGGTGGGGGAAGGCCCTAACGCCGACTGGGCCGTGCGCGAAGGCGAGTGGAAGCTTATCGGCCGCTCCCGCGACACCAGCAGTCAGGACGGACAATCCCCGCGTCTCGCAAACTTTCTTGTGAACATTCAATCCGACCCCGGTGAGCAGACGAACCTCGCCGAAAAACATCCCGACATCCTGACGCGCCTCCGCAGGCTGCACGAGGAGCATCTGCGATGACCCGACTCCTCGCGACTCAAGTCGTCATCAAGCATTGCAGTGATCGGTTGCCTGAAGTGTTGCCTGGCTCAGGTCACAACCAGTTGCTGTTGGCGAATGTCGTTGATGGCGAATTGTGCCAGCAGGCGTTCGACCAACATGCCGTGGATTTCGGCGACGACGATGCAGTCTATGCGCCCGCGATCACGTTATGAGCGTTGATCTCGCACGTATTCTTCGCCGAGACGCAGCGCAGTTGCAAAGCGGCCGTGATGCGCGTCGCCGCGTTGTGGGCGACAGACTGGCAAACGCTACTCAGGCAAGCCCAAGTAGCCGGTATGCCGACCGTTGCCGATGCACTGCGGCAACATGCTGACGGTTACTTGCGTCTGTACGGCGATCGGATGCCGACCACAATCACCGACGGCACTGGCCGAGTGGACTATCACCACCCGTTGCCGTACCTCGATTCGAGCTGACTGTTGACCGACGGCGTTAATACGTGAGGCAACGACTTCGACAGCTCGACTCGTCAAACAGGTTTTTGGCCGAGTTCGTTCGTGCTGCGCGCTGTGTGCCAGAACCGGCGAGAAGGCGGGCGTCCTTTTGAAGATCCGGGCTCCTTGAACAAAGAATTTGAGCTTCGGCTCGTCTTCTCTTCGCGGGAGCGTTTCACACGCGCGATTGCTGAGGGAATCGCTCAGATGGAAGCGGGCCAGGGAAAGCCGCTGCACGAAGTGAAAGCGGAAGTGCGGGCTGAGTTCGGTTATCCGCCACGCGCATGAAGTACCGAATTATCGTTCGAGATCGCGTGCGGGAAGACATTCGCCGCAACCGCGCCTGGTGGGCGGAGCATCATTCCGAAACGCACGCCGAGCGGTGGTTTGATCTGGCGTTTGCGTCGCTCGAAAGTCTGGAGACGTTTCCACAACGTCACCCGCTGTCGTACGAGAACGATGTATTCCCGTACGAGATTCGTGACCTGCCCTTCGGTTTCGGTTCGCGACCAGTTATAGAGCAGTCTTAACGATCCAGTTGACATTCCGACTGCCAGCCGGTGCCAAAGTGACCACTTCGACAACGCGGATCACCTTGGGCACGCCACCTACTTGGAGCAGTTACGTTGGCCACCGTGGTGACCACAAGATGTTGGGGGTGGAGGAGCTAACCGACTACCCCCTTTTGGAAAAAAGTAGATGAGTTTCATGTTCAACGTCCTCGCTGTCGTGGGTCGAATTGTTGCGTATCATTGTGCCCAAAGGGAATCGTTAAGGAATGCAGAATCTGCCCGAGATCGCATTATTTGAACCTCGCTTGAAGCATCGCTTGGACGATTGTAGCTGTTGCGGAAACTTGGCTCGTAAGGCCGGAATGACGATGCGAGGGACGAACCTCGCCAGTTCTCTGACGGCAAGAAACTCGTGACGGCGCGAGCAACTCGCGGAGATCGCAACTCATACGAACTCGATCTATTCCGTCGACTTCTCACCGGATAGAAAACATCTCGCTTCCGCCAGTTTCGACCGGACGATCAAGGTCTGGGATCTGGGCCGGGTAAATGCGTAATTCGTTGCCTCGAATCCTCTCGCTGCTTGACTCACGACTGCGACTCGTTAGGCTGTTTATGTACTGATTGCTCCCACCGCTCCCCCACTCCCTCCTTAGAAAGCACTCTATGGCCAGGTTGACTGGAAACTCCTCGTCGGGGCAGATCGATGATCAGGATCTCAAAGCCGCGGAACAACTCACGGATGTCTACGGGAAGTTGACGAACGAGTTGAGCCGCTCGATCATCGGACAGCGCGAAGTCTTGAAACAGGTGTTAATAGCACTCTTCTGCCAGGGACACTGCTTGCTGGAAGGCGTTCCGGGATTGGCAAAGACGTTGATGATCTCGAACATTGCGAGCCTACTCTCGCTAAAGTTCAGTCGCATTCAATTTACGCCCGACCTGATGCCTTCCGACATCACGGGTACAGAGATCCTGGACGAGGAAGAAGGAACCGGTCGACGTCGCATGCGGTTCGTCCGCGGGCCGATCTTCGGCAATATTATTCTCGGCGACGAGATCAACCGCACCCCTCCCAAGACGCAAGCCGCGCTCTTGCAGGCCATGCAGGAGTATCAAGTCACGACCGCCGGCGAGACGTTCAAGCTGGAAAAGCCGTTCCTGGTGCTCGGCACGCAGAACCCGATTGAACAGGAGGGAACGTACCCACTGCCGGAAGCTCAGCTTGACCGATTCATGTTCAAGATCCACGTCGGTTATCCATCGTTTGAGGAAGAGCTGCAGATCGCCGAAACCACCACGTCTCGAGGATTGCCCGACCTCCAATCGTTGCTCGACAGCGACGACATATTGCATCTGCAGCAAGTCGTGCGAAAGGTCTTGATTGGCCGCTCGATGTCGGCTTACGCCGTGCGGCTGGTTCGCGCGACGCGGCCGCAAGAACCGGACGCGCCGAACTTTGTGAAGAAGTATCTGACCTGGGGAGCCGGGCCGCGGGCGTGCCAAGCGATCCTGCTCGGTGCCAAAGCCCATGCGTTGCTTGATGGCCGCGTGCATGTTTCATCTGATGACATTCGCTACGTTTGTTATCCCGTTTTGCGCCACCGTTTGGTCACCAGTTTCTCCGCCGAGAGCGATGGTCTCACGACCGACGCGATCGTCGGCAAGTTGATCGAAGCCGTTCGCGAAGAGTAACCCATGGCAACCACCTTCTTCGATCCCGCCGGACTCGCACGACTTGGCAGCATGGATCTTGTCGCCAAGCAAGTGGTGGAAGGCTTTCTCACCGGGCGGCATCGTAGTCCGTATCACGGCTTCTCGGTCGAGTACCTAGATCATCGGGCTTATTCGCCTGGCGACGATCTGCGGGCGATGGACTGGAAGATGCTCGCGCGGAGCGACAAGTATCAGATTAAGCTGTTCGAGGACGAGACGAATCTTCGCGCCTATATCTTGCTCGACTGCAGCGAGTCGATGGCGTTCAAAAGCGGCGAGATCGACAAGCTCAGTTACGGCACCTACCTCGCTGCGGCATTGACTTACTTGCTGATCCGGCAGAACGACGCGGTGGGCCTCGTTCTGTTCGATAAAGAAGTCCGTCAGTACATCCCGCCGAAGGCGCATCCCTCGCAATTTCGCCGCATCCTCCAAGCACTCGATGGCGTCAAGTCCGGCGGCGAGACGAATGTCGGGGCGGTATTGCACGAAGCGGCCGAACGCACGAAGCGGCGCGGCTTGATCATCCTCATCAGCGACTTGATCGACAAGGAAGAAAGCATCGCCAGCGGCTTGCAGCACTTCCGGCACAATAATCACGAAGTCATCGTCTTTCACACGCTGGATGACGCCGAGTTGACGTTCCCTTACGATCGCCTGACGCGTTTTAAGGACATGGAAGGTGCCGGCCATGTCGTCACCAATCCCAAGAACCTCCGCAAGCGATATCTCGATCGGATGCA
>JBGTHH010000699.1:0-3145 GCA_041746275.1 Pirellulaceae bacterium
AAGATGCGGCGGCGATGCAATCCGAGGCCGAAAGACAACTCGCGGCGTTGCAACGACAGCAGGACGAGGCAACTAAGGCTTTGCAATCGGATCTGGCCGTGCGTTTCAGCCCAGCAGCGGGTGCTGGTGCTCCATCCGCAACGGCTCCCGCCGCTGTCGCAGCTCCGAGTGCCGAGGGCTTCATTACGGAGAAAGTGTTCTATGGGACCAATCGCAAACCGCGCGCGGAGGTCGATGGCATCGACTGGGTAAGGTTCTGGGGCCTGGGACTGTGTGCCTTGGTGGTGTGTGTGGCTGGGGGCTTTGCTCTAGTCCGCCTGTATCGCCGCGGCGCGAAGACCAACGCACTGATCGGCCTAGCTGGCATGTTGCTGTTGCTCCTCTTGAGTTGGCTACTATTGTCACCCCCGAACAGTCGCGACAAGTTGAGAAAGACCGGGCCCACGTACGGAGCCGAGTACAGCAGCAACATCGAGTTGGGTGTCTGCGAAGTCACGATTCCAAGAATCCACAAGGAAGGTGAACTGGAAGCTCCCTCGCTGTTCAAGTTGCAGTTCTCGGAAGATTCCGCCAAGCATATCGTCATGCAGCACGTGCGGCGGCTGGACGCCAACGCCTTCTTCTCCGACTTGCGACAAGAGCAGGAGCGCAAGGGCAAGTCCGTGCTGGTGTTCATTCATGGCTACAACGTGTCATTTGAAGACGCCGCGCGACGCACGGCGCAAATGTCCCACGATCTCAAGGTAGCGGGGGCCGCCGTTTTCTATAGCTGGCCGTCCCACGCTAACTGGCGAAAGTATCGCGCCGACGAAAAGAATGTCGAGTTGAGTGTCGATCAACTCAAAACGTTCTTGCTTGACATCGCGCAACACTCTCAAGCCGACACGATCAATCTGGTCGCGCACAGTATGGGGAACCGAGCGCTGACGCACGCCCTAAGAGAGATCGATATCTCGACCACCCCACGGGAGAAACTGTTTAATCAAGTCGTGCTCGCGGCACCCGATATTGACGCGGATATCTTCAAGCAACGCATCGCGCCCGACATCGTCTCCAAGGCACGACACATCACGCTATATGCTTCGTCCAAAGACTTGGCCCTGGTCGCGTCGCGTGAGTTCAACGGCGGTGATCCGCGCGCGGGTGACGTCGGTATCAACTTAGTGGTGGTGCCCGGGATTGAGACCATCGACGTGTCACTCGGCGACAGCAGCCTCCTGGGACATTCGTACTACGGCGACAACACCTCCGTACTACACGACATGGAATACTTGTTTCGCGATCAGCCCGCCGAGTCGCGTCAGTTTCTCCAAGCGGTTCCCTATGACGACTTGACGTATTGGATGTTCCAACCGCCGGCCATCGCGCGGCGCGTACAGGAATCGTCCAACGCGAGGTAGGCCAGCGCTCAACGATCGTGGTTGACGACGGTCGGCGGCGGCTCGAGCCAGCGCCGGATGGCGCTCAGGAGTTCTTTGGGATTTGTCGGTTTGAGTAAGAACTCCGCCACACCGTCCGCCAGCGCCACGTCGATTACATGCTGGTCGGCGTGACCGCTGATCAAGAGGACCGGGATGCGGAACCCTCGGCGCTGGAGTTCGTGAAAGACTTGCAATCCATGGAGTCCGCGGAGGCGATAATCGGCCACGACGACTCCCCGCGCGTCGGGCAACAAGGCTTCGAGTAATTCCTCGCCGCTGGCATGGGCCTCGCAGTTCAACCCCGAGGTTCGCAGCAACATCGCCGCAGAGGCGAGACTCGCGGGATCATCGTCGACAAGATAAACGGTCGGGCTACTCATGCGAGACTTCGGCGATAGGCAAGCGGATGGCGAAGGTAGTCCCGTGCGGCGAAGTGGACTCCACGGTAATCGATCCGTGATGGACTTCGAGAATCGACTGGCTGATCGCGAGCCCCATTCCCATGCCCGTTGGCTTCGTGCTGAAAAAGGCGTTAAAGATCTCGGTTTCGTCGTGCGGCTGGATACCCGTACCACAATCGGCCACGGTGATCACAACGCCATCGTCGACTCGCCGCGTGGCCAACGTCACGACACGATCCGCAGGCGGAACGCTAGCCATCGACTCGTACGCGTTTCGCAACAAATTCACCAGAACTTGTTGAAGCTGAATCGCATCCGCGCGCACGCGCACGTGATCGGAGCAGTAGTCGTAGCGCACCTGCACGCCGGATCGCTGGGCTTCATTGGCCGTTAACGCTACCGCCTCGTCAAGCAAGGGATGAAGCGACAACACGTCAAACTGATGTTCGGCTCGCTTTGTGAATTTCTGCAAACGTCGGATGATCGCTCCACAGCGCTGGGCCAGTTCGTTGATGTGCCCCGCCGCTGCGCGAGCCGTTTCGGGCAAGGGCTGCTCCGGGGATTCGGCCAGAACTTCCAAAACACCCGCGTAGGTCGCCAAGGCTTGCAGCGGCTGATTGATCTCGTGAGCGATCCCAGCCACCATTTCACCCATCGCGCTCAGTCGGCTCACGTGAAACAATTGGGCCTGTTGGGCCTTCAATCGTTCCTCTCCGCTGCGGCGCAGTTCCTCCGCTTCCTGGCGACGAGCCTGTTCGAGCGTGATGTGCTCCAGAGCGGAGGCCAAGGCTTCCTCGCGGCGCAACGACTCCTGTTGCAAACCAAACTCGCGGCGCAGGACGGTGAGTTGGGAGCTACAGAACACGTACCCCAAGGCGGGTGCGGCGACGAGCGACAGAACGACATCTTCGGCGTTAATCGCGTATCCCGAACTGAGCCAAGTCAGGCACCACAGGACGACAATCAAGGCGTTGACCGCGACAAACACGCGAGTGGAGAACAAATAGATGCCGCTGCTGATGGCGACAATGAGCAGCGGTCGAGCGGCGTGATGTGCGGGGTAGGCATAGAAGCTGACGATCGCGGGGACTAGGACCAGGGTGGTCAAGCACAGGGCGGCTACGAGCGACTGCTCGGGAGTCTGAATCCATCGGCCTCCCCACCATGCCAACAAGCCCAAGGCTCAGAACTCCTGATCTGGGAAGATCGGAATTTGTGGGCTGAGGGCGGGTTTCTTGTTGCGGGAAAAGACGTTGCGTGATTTGTACGCGATCGCGTGGCGGTTGGCGTAGCGGAAAATAAAAAGATACCTTCAACCTCGCT
>JBGTHH010000700.1:0-1661 GCA_041746275.1 Pirellulaceae bacterium
ATGTCGTGTCAGAACCGGCATCGTCCGCAGTCGGTCAGGTCGTGCTGGCCATCGGCTTTGGTGTTTTCGTCACCAGCGAGTATGTTGATCGTAAGCGACGCCAGCAGCATGATGGACGCCGTTCCCCTACTTCGCTGGCCAATCGTGGAATCGGCCTGGCGCTGGACGAACTCGAATCCGATGATGCGATGCACTACGGCGACGATACAAAACTGAATACATTCCGCGACAATGTTGACTTCCTGTTGCACGAGTCGTACGAACAGGAAGCGTCGGAAGCGCGCGTGGCCACGCTGGTGCGACCGGCGCGACGAAGAGTACTCTCGGAGCATGAGCGCGGCCCGCAGGCGTCGTTATCTTCTGGTCTCAATGTCTTAACTGCTTCGGCGGGACAGCAATCCAGCACGCATACCACTCGTCGTCTATCGAGATCGTCCGGCGATTTTAAGGGGACTCGTTGGATCGGCGTCCTGGCCTTGTGTGCGAGCTTGCTGTTCGGGCTGTTGTCATTCGTGTCGAGCCAGCGCGGGCCAGTCGCTACGACACAACCGATCGAGCGGATTCGTCCGGGCCAGCGCGTGCTGGTCGTTGCGCCGCACGAGGCGCTGGCAGCCGACTTCGCGCGGCTCACGGGTTCGGCTCTGTCGTGGAATCCAGCGGATGGCAGTTGGGATCTCGCGGGGGATGCTGATCCGCTGCGCGAGATCGAACAAGCGACGTCGGCGCAGATTACGAGCGCCGATTATCGGCTGATCCAACTGCAAGCTCGCAGCGTGTGGGAAGACGGGACGATCGACGAGATCAACGTCGAGACGCTGCAACCTTGGCAATGGCTGCAACATCACGAGGTGCGTGTCGGCGGCCTCGCACCGCTGCCGGTCGATGCACTGGAAATGGGCTTGCCCGAGGAACTGACCGGCAGGGTCCTCGACATCTTGCCTTGTCCGCCATTGCCCAGCGGCCCTGGCCGGATTGTGCTGACCACAGTCAACCATTTGAACCGCGATGTCATCGAATTAACACTCCGAAACGCCCGCGGCCAGACCGAAACCTTACGCCCGACCGGCACGCACAAGTTTTATAGCGTGACGCGTGGCGAATGGCTCTCGGCCTCGCAGTTGGAACATGGCGAACATCTAGACGGCGTGGACGGCAAGATCACGGTGGTCGACTCGCAGTCGTTGCCCGGGACGCATCGCGTCTACAACCTGACGGTGCAAGGCGAGCATCTCTACCGGGTCGCCCGCCTTGGTGTCTTGGTCCACAACAACAACTGCGACATCGTCTCCGAAATCGGCATCGCCGGCAGCAGCAAGAAGATCGACGTCGGCGCGGCACAGAGTGCAGCGAACTTCACCACGGCCCAGCTTGAAAAGAAATGGAAGCATGCAGTTGACTTCGGCATAACCACTACGAAACGCAATGCGGACACCTTGGCCGAGTTTCAGTCTGCGATCACGAAGCACCTCGGTGATGCTGGCACGGTGGTTATGGGTACTTACGGTTGGCTGCCGGGTTCTGTGGTTCACTTCAACCCAAGAACGAATCTTGCGGTCGTTTTGGATAAATCGGGCAATTTTGTAACTGGCTGGAGATTGACGCCCGGAACACCTCAATTTGAGAAATTCATCAAGGACGGGTTCTTGAAATGAGTAAACAAT
>JBGTHH010000701.1:0-5753 GCA_041746275.1 Pirellulaceae bacterium
GCTGACGGCGGTGGTGCGCGGCCTGCAAGCCCTCAAACGACCCTGCCAAGTGGAACTGTTCACCGACAGTGTCTACGTCGGCAAAGGCCTGACCGAGTGGGTGGCCAAATGGAAAGCGAACGGGTGGCGACGCCGTGAAGGAAGTCAATGGAAGCCCGTCAAGAACGAAGACCTGTGGCGGCTGCTCGATGAACTCGCCGCGGAACACGAGCTCACCTACACGCGCGTCGCTGGCCATAGCGGCCATCCCGAGAACGATCGTTGCGATGAACTGGCCGTGGCGGCGTATCAGAAGTACTTGTAAGTACCGTTCGCATTCAGTTTCGTTTTCCCTCGGTTCAACGAGCGTTGAACTCCGTTCCCGATCACACGGGTGAAGGCTCGGCTTGCCAGTGGGTTATAGTAGAACTCACAACTCCTACCGGTTAGCATGGCAAACTCCCGTACATTCCGTGAACCTTGAACCTGAAACCCTGAACCTGAAACCCTGAACTCGAAACTTTGAACTTGAAACTTTGAACCTCTTCACTTCATCCGCAACCCGCTGGGCGTGCCTGCTGTTGTTCGCCGCGTCGGCCAGCGTCACAACAGCCACGGAGCCGCCGGACGCGATCCGAGCCGTGCTCCAATCCGTTTGCCTGGACTGTCACAACGAGCAGACCTCGGCAGGCGGACTTGCTCTGGATTTGTTGTCGTTTGACTTGGCGGAGCGAACCCATCGCGACCGCTGGACGCAGATCCACGATCGTGTCGCTCAAGGTGAGATGCCGCCCCAGCGCGAGGATTTGCCCGATGAAGAACGCACGCGACTGGTAGAGCAACTCGCAAGCTTGCTGCACGCAACCGACGCTGCCGAAGTAAAGGATGTCGGCCGCGGACCCATGCGGCGATTGAATCGGGAAGAGTATCAACAGAACCTGCGCGATGTGTTGGCCCTGCCGACACTCGACATCCGCGACATCTTGCCCGAGGACCGCGAAGGCCAGCACTTCAACAAAACGGCCGAGACCCTGGACATCTCGCGCGTACAACTGACCGCGTATCTCGATGCTGCGGAAGCGGCACTGTGGCAAGCCTTGACCAGTGGCAACGAGCCGCCGCCATCGACCAAGTATCGAGCCGTCGGTAGAGACTTGTTCACGGAAACGGCGACGTTTGGCAATCGTGAGGCGATGTTCTTCGCGCGGGACTCGCAGGCGATCGACGATCAACAGCTTAATGCATCACCTGCGGATGCAAACATCGAGATGGCGCTGTTTCGATCCGCACACTGGCCTTACTACGGTTACCCGCGCGGCTTTGTGGCTCGTCTGCCCGGCGAGTATCGCGTGCGTTTCTCAGCGCGGGCCGTCGTACAGTTGCCTGGGTACACGTTGCAACCGGCGACGTTTCCTGTGCCGATGACGTTTCGGGCTCGCAAGCCTTCGGGGGCCGATGTCTCTGGAGATGTGCGCGCGACCGGTGGGTTGCTCGACATTCAACCCGAGCGTGCCGCCTACGAAACCACGGTGCATTTGCGGGACGGCGAGACGTTCGAATACAGCTTGCTCGGTCTGCCAGTCCCGCTGGCGAGAAACGTTGACGGCGGTCCGCCGACGTATCGCTATCCTCCGTTTCCCGAGGGCGGGCAACCGGGTGTTGCGTTTCAGTCGTTGGAGATCGAAGGCCCGCTGTCGCCTCACGATCATCTACCACAAGCGTATCGTATATTGTTCGACAATCTGCCCCTGCGACCCGCGCGTGACGGAATTGGCCTGCCGATTGAAGTCGTCTCCAAGCAACCACACGACGACGCGCGGCGACTGCTGCGCCGGTTCATCGATCAGGCCGCTCGGCAAACGGTAGCCGACGAAGCGCGACAGCCATTTGAACGACTGGTTCTCACTCGCTTGGACAAAGGAACACCCTTGGCCGAAGCGCTGCTGGCCGGATACCAAGCCTTCCTCTGTTCCGGGCACATGCTCTACCTGCACGAGCCAGGACGCGCGGACGACCAGTACGCCATCGCCTCTCGACTCTCACACTTCCTGACCAACACGCGTCCCGACGTGCAACTCATGCGGCAAGCCCGTGAGGGGCAACTTCGAGATCGTGATGTCCTGCGCGATGAAACGAATCGGCTGATCGCCAGTGAGGACTTCGAGCGATTCGTCCACAACTTCACCGACTACTGGCTGAATCTGCGGCATGTGCATCGCGACGAACCGGACGTACGCCTGTATCCGGAGTACCGCTTCGATGCCTATCTGGTCGAGTCGATGGAGCGGGAGACGCGTGCGTTCTTTTCCGCGATGGTGCGCGAGAACTTACCTATCAGCACATTAATTCTCGCTGACTTTGTCTTGGCCAACGATCGGCTGGCACGTCACTATCAGTTGCCGCCGATCCCTGGTTCGGCCTTGCGTAAGGTTGCGTTGTCGGCCGACAGTCCCTATGGCGGTCTGCTGACGCAAGCGGCGATCTTAAAGGTCACAGCCAACGGGACCTCAACTTCTCCCGTGGTCCGGGGAGCATGGATCATGGACCGGCTGATCGGCCAGCCTCCCCCTCCGCCACCGCCGAGCGTACCCGCAGTCGAACCGGACATTCGCAGCGCGACGACGATTCGCGAACTGCTGGCGTTACATGCCCAGTCCGAGTCGTGTGCGGGCTGTCATGCGAGGTTCGATCCCGTGGGGCTCGCGCTTGAGAACTTCGACATTCTCGGCGGTTGGAGAACTCGGTATCGCGGACTCGCTGCTGGCGAAACGCGGACGGGAATTGATCGAGCGGGTCACGACTTCGAATACGCACTGTCGTCCCCGGTTGATGCCAGTGGCCAGCTTCTGGATGGCCGCGAATTCCGTGACATACAGGAACTCAAGAACCTGCTGGCCGCGAATCCGCGACAACTCGCGCGGAACCTCCTGCATCGCTTCACGGTCTACGCGACGGGCACTCCCGTTCGCTTTTCCGACCGTCGTGAGATCGAAGCCATCCTGGACGCCAATGCCGATCACGGTTATCGGACGGGCGATTTACTGCATGGTTTGGTGCAAAGTCACATCTTTCTCGGAGAGACACCGTGAGTGCAACGCACATTCCCACCGACCGACAAGCACCTCGACGAGCATTCTTGCGCGGCCTGGGTGTGACCCTGGCGTTGCCATGGCTGGAGAGCCTCTCGTGGTTTTCGTCCGTGGGGCGCGCCGATTCCGTCGAACCGCCGCGACGAATGCTGCTGATCTCCAACAACTTGGGTGTCTTGCCGGAGCCGTTCTTTCCGCGGAGCGTCGGCCCCGACTATGAGCTTTCTCCTTACCTCTCGGAGTTGGCCGATGTCCGCGACGATTTTACGGTCATCAGTGGTCTCTCCCATCCCGATGTGGCCGGCGGTCACAGCACCGAGAACTGTTTTCTCACCGCCGCCCGCGGCCCGACTCGAAGCGGCTTTCGCAACACGATCTCGCTCGATCAGTTCGCCGCCGAAGCCCTTGGCCCCGTCACGCGCTTTCCCACACTGAACCTGGGCGTCAATATCGACAAAGCGAATCGCAGTCTATCGTGGACTCGCGATGGTGCGCTGTTGCCCGCCGAGGATAGTGCTCCGGCGTTATTTCACAAAATGTTCGTGCAGGGCGATTCCGCCGATGTGGCTCGGCAGTTGCGTCGCCTGGAAGAACGAGGCAGCATCCTCGACGCGCTGCGAGACGACGCGCGGCATTGGGAACGCCGCCTCGGCCACGCGGATCAATCGCGACTCGATCAATACCTGACCTCGGTCCGCGAGATCGAACAGCGTTTGCATTCGGCACGCGCGTGGGAATTGCGGCCCAAGCCCGCGACCGATCAGATGCCGCCTGAGGAGATTGGCGACAACAAGCTGTTCTTCGAGAAGTTCGCCTTGATGCTGTCGATGGCTCAACTGGCGTTGGAATCCGATTCGACACGTATCGTCACGCTGATGGTCGACGCCTTTGCGACGCCGGCTTTTCAGTTGCATGAGCATCAGCGAACGACGGACGGCTACCATAACCTCAGTCATCATGGCCAGGCGGCGGAGAAAGTCGCGCAGCTCGAAGACGCGGATCGGCGGCAGATGGCCCTGCTGCGCCAATTAATTCAAGACCTCGGCACGAAGTCTCACGGAGATCGTCGGCTGCTCGACAGCACGCTAGTCCTGTATGGCAGCAACATGGGCGACTCGAACACGCACGACAACACCAATCTGCCAATCCTGCTGGCGGGAGGCGGCTTTCGGCATGGTCAGCATCTAGCTTTCCAGAGCGATCACAATCAACCGTTGTGCAATCTTTTCGTCAGCATGCTGCAGCGACTCGGGATGGAAGTCGACCAATTCGGTTCCAGTTCCGGCACGCTAACCGGTTTGGAAACGATGTGACGTCCGGGCTTGCGCAGTGCTGGACTCAGTCCCGCACAGGATGCGTCGTTTATCCATAGATGCCACTCCCGATGTGAACGAAGACTCGGCGCTCGTGGATTTTATTTATTTTTTTCTTGCAATGTGATTTGAGCTCGGATATGTTACTTCCCACATGAAACGGAGTGGGTAGTTTTCCCGGGCAGGGAAGTCGTGGTGTCTTGCCCAGATCGGGAGCGGCATTTTTCTTATGGTGTTTCGCGCGGTTATGCATCTGGGCGGGCGTCATGACTGAGTAAACGCCGGGGCGCAGCAATCGCAGGGCCGCGCACGACCCCACGCGTCAAACCAGGGCAGAATCCGTGATGCAGAACCATGAAAACGTGGACCGAAGTTGCGGGGACCTCGTACGAAGCTCCCTACCATAGCTACCCCCTCCCCCCACGGCCATCGCATCTTGATTCCTTGAAAACGAGAGTTTTTAAGGAGAGTGGTGTTCCATGCGGCTCCCCTTTGCCATGTCCGTCACCTCTGGCATAATGCGGGTCCTATCGATCCGGGGAAAAACAGTGTGTTGCCTCGGTCGAATTCGTCAGGCGGGAGGATGGGGATGTTCAAGAATTTCAGTCCAGCGGCAATTGGGATTCATGGCCGACAGAGCGAAATCATCGAGCTGACGTTGACCTACGGCTTTCAAGGGCTAGACCTCGACATCGAGGATTTGGCGAAGCGCGCTACGACCCAGGGTTTCGAGCAGGCGACTCGATTTCTAACGAGCGCTCGACTGCGAATTGGAGGGGTCGACTTGCCTGTGCGTTGGCGGGGAGACGACGAGACTTACGCGGCGGATCTGCATGAGCTCGATCAAGCCGCTAGTTTTGCCGCGAAGGTCAAGGTCTGCGTTTACAAGACGGAAGTGTTTCCCGGCAGCGACGAGTTGCCGTTCCACCAGAATTTCGAGCAGCACCGCAAACGCTTGAGCGAGATCGCCGAAGTGTTGGCGAAACACGGCATCCGACTCGCGGTTGGCTTCCAAGCAGTGGTCGCGCCACGCGAGGAACGCCAATTCAAGTTTATTCAGGAAGCGAACGACCTGACTTTGCTGCTCAAGTCGGTAACCTCCGACAACGTCGGCTTGTGGTTGGATACGTGGCATTGGTATGTCGGCGGGGGCACGCCCGAATCGCTCAAAGCCTTTGGGATTGATCGCGTCGCTTATGTGACGGTGGCGGATGCTCCCACGGATATCGACCCCGCGGCGCTTACCGCGAAGCAGCGGGTCATGCCGGCGGAAGACGGACCAGCACAAGTCAAAGAGCTCCTGACGCTACTTAAAGACCAGGGATATCAAGGCCCCATCACGTTGGCTCCGGACGCGGATTGCTTCAGTGGG
>JBGTHH010000702.1:0-5307 GCA_041746275.1 Pirellulaceae bacterium
CGGCAGTTGCGGTTGGGACTGGGGTTTTCGCGCGGACTTGATGTACGGTGTGGATGCGAACAATACGCAATCGTTCGGCAACAACCCGGGTCGCTGGGATTTCCAAAACGGCTTCGACCACGGAATTTACGGTTGGGCGATTCCGCAGTTGTACGCGGAAGTGGCTTACGGCGATCTGTCGGTCAAAGCGGGACACTTCTACACCCTGATTGGTTATGAAGTGGTGACCGCCCCCGATAATTTCTTCTACAGCCATGCGTTTACGATGAACAACAGCGAACCGTTTACCCATACCGGTGCGTTGGCCACGTACAACTTTTCGGATGACTTGACGCTGTACGGTGGTTGGACGTTGGGTTGGGATACGGGCTTTGATCAGTTGAACCAAGGCAATAGCTGGTTGGGCGGATTCAGCTACGCCGTGTCCGACAATGCGACGTTAACCTACATCAGCACGGCAGGTAACTTCGGATGGATCGGCGACGGAAACTCGTACTCGCACAGCGTCGTGGTCGACGTGAGCCTAACCGAGGACCTCAATTACGTTTTCCAAACTGACCTGCTGGATACCGTTGGCTTTGAAACGTTCGGCATCAACCAGTACTTGTTCTATACGTTGAACGATTGCTGGAGAGTTGGTGCCCGCGTCGAATGGTGGAAGCCTGAAGATACGTCGGTTAATGCGGCCACCTTTGGTTTGAATTATCGTCCGCACGCCAACTTCGTGCTGCGTCCCGAAGTCAAGCACGAGTGGGTGCCCGCTGCGGGTTTTGCTCAGACGATCTTCGGCATGGATGCCATCTTGACCTACTAGAATCGTGTTCGCGTGTGGTGGTGTGAATTTCGATGCGGTGTCGCCAGCCCTTTCACCCAGGCTGGAGACACCGCTTTTTTTGCGCGCGGGATAAGATTCGCGATTGTTGATCAGGTCAAAGGACCCAACTATCTGACTCGCGACAGGCCAAGGGAAATGCTATGCTCACAACCCGCCGGGGCGATCCGCCAAGTCCGGAATGGCCACGTCGAGTGAGGACCTTTTGCAATACTTCATCGAGCATCTTCGCGAGCAGCGGTTCTTTTTCTACCTGGCGGGTGTGCCGCTGTTGGGCATTGCCGCCCAATGGTTGGCCTGGCGGTTGCGATTGCCGTCGATCTTGCTGCTTCTCGGCTTGGGAGTCGCACTGGGGCGGATTGTAAACCCGGACAATCTCTTAACGCATTTGGCGGGTGTGGGTGCCGACGGCTCCACCATGGGCTCGAAGTTCCTCTTTCCGTTCGTTTCGTTATCCGTGGCCGTTGTCTTGTTTGAAGGCGGCCTGACGCTTCGTATCCGCGAGCTGAAGGCATCCGGAGCCGCGCTGGTGTGGTTGGTTACCGTGGGTGCCATGGTGAGTTGGGTGTTGACCGCCTTCGCGGCGGTCTGGCTACTCGGGCTCGACTTGCGTATCGCCACGCTCGTCGGGGCCGTGTTGGTGGTCACCGGTCCTACCGTGGTCGCTCCCATGCTACGGCAGATTCAACCGTCGCGACGAATCGCGTCGTTGGTCAAGTGGGAAGGGATCGTGATCGATCCCATCGGCGCGGTATTGGCCGTGTTGGTATTCGAGTTCGTCTTTGCGGCTGGCGAGCATGCCTCGCTGGGAACGATCGGGCTGACGCTGCTGAAGACGTCCGTGATCGGAATTGTCGTCGGAGTCGTGACCGCGATGGTGTTGGTCCAGTGTGTGAAGCGCTACTGGATCCCTGACTTCCTGCAAGGCGTGGTATTTCTCACGGTGGCGATGGGAACCTTCGCTCTGTCCAATCTGCTGCAAGATGAAACCGGCTTGGTCACCGTCACAGTGCTCGGCATCGCGCTCGCGAATCAAAGGACCATTTCGATGCATCAAGTGCTGGAGTTCAAGGAACATCTGAGTGTGCTGCTGATCTCGTGCCTGTTCATCGTATTGGGCTCGCGAGTTGACCCGCGTCAGGTATGGGAACTGGGTCTGGGCGGTGTGGCCTTTCTGGCAGCCATGATCCTCGTGGTGCGACCCAGCTCCGTGATGCTGGCGACCCTGCGCTCCAAGCTGACGTGGCAGGAACGGGTTTTTCTCGCGTTTCTCGCACCGCGCGGAATCGTCGCGGCCGCCGTGTCGTCCGTCTTTGCCCTGAAGCTGGCCACCTTGACCGGAGACGAACTGGGAGACGCAACATTTGCCCAACAAGCTGATACTCTGGTTCCCATCACGTTCCTGGTTATCGTGGGGACGGTGTTTGTGTATGGTTTGTGCGCCGCCCCACTCGCACATCGTTTGGGTCTCGCCGATTCCAATCCGCAAGGCATACTGTTCGCGAGTGCCGAGTCGTGGGTTCGAGAGATCGCCAAACAAGTCCACAGTGAAGGGATCGCCGTCCTGCTGGTCGATACCAACTATGCCAATGTCGCCGCGGCCCACATGTCCGGCTTACCCGCGGAATGTGCGAGTATCGTTTCGGAACACATTCGCGAGGAATTGGACTTGGCTGGCATTGGCCGACTGCTGGCGTTGACGGCGAACGACGAAGTCAATTCGCTGGCGATTCGCGAGTTTTCGCATACGTTTGGGCGAGCCAGCATCTATCAGATCGCACCGCGCAACAGCGGCTCGACGAAGCGCATGTCGATCGCCGGACATCTGCGCGGGCGGCTCCTGTTCGATAACAACCTGCATCACGATGCGCTGGCCAGTCGTTTCGCGAGCGGCTCCGTTGTGAAAAAAACCAAGTTGACCAATGAGTTTCAGTACGCGGATTTTCAAGCTCTCTACGGCAATTCCGCTACTTTACTGTTTCTTCTCAGTGAACCGAGGAAGCTAACGGTGTGCTCGCCCGACAGATCGGTCACACCACAGGCCGGTCAGACGATCATCGCCTTGGTTGATCCAACCGACGACACAAACTCGGAGGGAACGGAATAGCATGAGGCCCCATGACTCGGCAGAGATCTCGGTGGGCCGCGTGGTCCTGGCCAGCTTCATCGGTACCATGATCGAGTGGTACGATTTTTTTATCTACGGCACGGCGGCGGCACTGGTCTTCAACCAGTTGTTCTTTCCCAGCTTCGATCCGCTCACCGGCACGATGTTCGCCTACGGCACGTTCGCGGTCGGCTTCTTCGCTCGACCGGTGGGAGGCATCGTGTTTGGCCACTTTGGCGACAAGCTGGGACGCAAGACCATGCTGGTCACCACGCTCACGATGATGGGCGTGGCCACCTTCCTGATCGGGTTGTTGCCGACCTATGAGCAAGCGGGAATCGCCGCGCCAATCTGTTTGATTGTGTTGCGATTTGTGCAAGGCCTGGGCGTCGGCGGTGAGTGGGGAGGCGCGGTGCTGATGGCCGTCGAACATGGCCACCGCGGGAATCGTGGGTTGTATGGGAGCTGGGTTCAGGCGGGTGTTCCGGTCGGGTTGCTATTGGCCACTGCCGTGTACGCCCTTTTCAGTGCTCTGCCCGAAGAGCAGTTCTTGACCTGGGGCTGGCGCGTGCCATTTCTCTTAGGGATTGTGTTGCTGGGCGTCGGCATGTTCATCCGTTTGAAGATCTTGGAAAGTCCCTTGTTCGCCAAGGCACAAACAGCCCAGCGTAGTCCAGGACTTCCTGTCTTGGAGGTCTTGCGCAAGCACCCTGGCAACGTGCTCTTGGCCATGGGTGCCCGCTTCGCGGAGAACGCGTCCTTCTACATCTTTAGCGTGTTCGTGATCTCGTACGCGACCGGTAACCTCGACGTCCCCAAGGGCACGGTACTCACCGGAGTTTGGCTGGCGGCGGCCGTGCAGTTCTTTACGATCCCATGTTTCGGTTATCTCTCCGATCGCGTGGGAAGAAGGCCGGTGTATTTGGGCGGCACGATCTTCACCGTCGCGTTCGCCATTACCTTTTTCTGGCTGGTGGAAACACAATCGCCCTCCATGATCTGGTTGGCCATTGTGCTGGGATTGGTGGGACACTCGGCGATGTACGGTCCGCAGGCGGCGTTCTTTTCCGAGCTGTTCGGGACGAACGTCCGCTACACCGGAGCCTCGCTAGGCTATCAAGTGGCCTCGCCCTTGGCGGGCGGATTGGCACCGCTGATCGCCACGCAACTCTTGGCCCTCTCCGGAGGCGACTCGTCGCCCGTGGCGATCTATTTGATTGTGATGGGAGCGATCACCATCGTCTCGGTGTATTTGGCGAGGGAGACTTTTGAAGCGGATCTCGATCAATGACGTTTCACGCCGTTGTTGCTCGGAACCTACCGGTTACATCATCACCCTAGCGTCGCTGCCGCGCCACTAAATCGATCCGTGAGGTCGCTGGCATGGGAAAGGGCCGTTTTTTCTTGGTCTGTGGGTGTCCCTGCCTACGGACTATCTGTAGAATTGCGGTTAGGCAAGGGGGTGCATCATCGCGGGTACTGCTACCGCACGGGTGCGAATGGGCCAGTCGAAGTGGCTTACCAAGCGCTTCGCGGAACATCTAGCAGCGAGGAGAGTGCCTACCATGTCTGTTCACAGGTCTTTGTATGGGTTCGTTGCCGCGGCGTTGATGATCACCTACCTGCTCGTCCCCCCGCGCGCCAGCGCGGATAGACTCGCGAAGGTGTCCGGATCGGCCAACGCGGTACATCCGATTGGATTGTTCGAGGCCATGGAACGTGGCCAAGTCGAAGTTCGATTCATTCCCAAGGATGCCTCGGAAGCCAACGTCTTGATTGAAAACAAGACGGACCAGCCGCTGTCGATCAAGTTTCCTGAGACCTTTGGTGCCGTGCATGTTTTGGCACAGCCAGGCTTTGGAGACCTGGGATTTGGCGGTCCCATCGGAGGACGGGGCATGGGTGGCGATGCCTTCGGAGGCGGCGGTGGCCAGGGACTAGGTGGTGGCGGCGGTGGCTTGGATCGTGGTGGTTTTCAAGGTGGCAGGGGCTTTTTCAACGTCGCTCCACAGAAAGTCACCAAGGTCAAAGTTCCTTGCGTTTGTCTCGAGCATGGCAAACCCGATCCGAATCCCCGGATGACCTACAAGATGGTCCCTATCGAATCGCTGACCCAAGATCCAAACGTCATTGAAGTCTGCAAGATGCTTGGCAACGGTGAAGTGGCTCAAAACGCCGCTCAAGCCGCAGCCTGGAATCTGGCGAATGGCCTGAGTTGGCCAGAGTTAGCAAACATAAATCGTGTGGAACTCAAGACCATTGGCTACGCCGAACGCTTCTTCTCGTCAAAGGATCTTCGCATGGCCACGCGGCTAGTGGAAGCGGCGACAAGTCGGACAAGGAACGCCAAGACAGATGCTCGCAGCCC
>JBGTHH010000703.1:0-2674 GCA_041746275.1 Pirellulaceae bacterium
TGTCGCGCCCGACGATCGCGCGCTCGCCGCGGCGGCCGTACTGGAGCGCGCCTATCTGGCCTTCGCGCCAACGTCGGTGACGAACCCACGCATTCCCCAACGGCTGCGGAATAAGTTGGCCTATGCGTGGCACAGCACGGAAGTCGATTTGGAAATTCGCCACAAGGAATCGGAGCCGCCCTTGGTGCGACCGTGGCCCGACTCGCGTGAGTTCGAGGACAACGAGATTGGCTGGCAAGACCAAGTGCTGGTTACGGTGCGTCACAACTTCGCCTTGCTCCCTGGGCCTGGGCGTTTCCTGGCGAAGCCCGCGCCACGTATCGAGCCGAATGCATCGGCGGCAACCGGTGATCGGGTGGCGAACCGCGTGCGTCACGTCGACGGACTGTTTGTCTATCCCATGTCCGCTACAGTGCGTCTGCCGAACGAGGGCGAGAAGTCGGTACTGCCCTACGTTCAGACCTTGACGAGTGTGCCTGCCGCAACGGCTCCCGCTCCTGAACCTGCACCGCCCCAGGAAGATGAGGGCTATTGGAATGATTAGCCGACTGCATCGCGACGAACAGGGCTCGCTGAGCATCATTTCGGTGTTCGCACTGATGATGTTGGTGTTGCTGTTGGGCATGGTGATGAATTCGGCGCGGCAGATTGACCAGAAAGTGAAAATGCAGAATGCCGCGGACGCTGCGACCTACGCGGGCGGCGTCGTGCTGGCTCGTAATATGAACACGTTGGCGTTTACGAATCACCTGTTGGCCGACGTCTTCGCCTTAACCGCGTTCTTTCGCGAAGCCCGTGATCGTAGTTCCGAAAGCCTGACGCCCGAGATTCTCGACAATTGGGAACGTGTCGCGCCGGCATTCACAGGAGCAGAGTTTCCTCGTTTTGATCTGCTGGGTCCGGCCATCGCCGAGAAGGTTCCGATCGAACGCGAGATGGTGCTGACGTTCAGCGTCTGGTCCGAGGCTGCGGCGGAGATGATGTTACCGGTTTTCGAGGAGATTCTCGCCGAGCGGATGATTCCGGAGTTCCAGCGAGCTCTGACCGAGACGACGCCGGTGTCGGTGCAGTTGGCGGCCGACGAGGTGGCACGGCGACATGGCCAGGCTTGGCCTGTTCACACCGATCTGCGAGCCGTGCTCTGGCGCACCCACGCCGATCCCGTCGGTGGATTGACCGAAGCGGAGCGACGCACGCTTCCCGTGGTGGATCCCGTTATGGACGTGACTTGGCAACAGGAGCGTTATGTCCGCGACGCGCGGGAGCAACGCGAGCGACTGGCGCGGGGATACCTGCGCGAGTGGAACGACGAGTCGCTACATGCCTTCGACGTGCTCGGCAAGATGTCGCAGTTTAGCAACTTCTGGCGGATCTTCACTTGCGGGCAACTTACCTACCTGCTGGAAGTCGAATACCCCACGCTCAATCTGCCGTTCCAGATTCGGGATACAGTCGCTGACATCGACAACGTGAACGAGCACGTCGAGCGTGATTTCATGTTCGTCGGTGTGGTTTATCGCGAGCGAATGGTTGATCGTGTGCCCGGCGTGTTTCGCAATCCGATCTCCACGGATACGCAAGCCTATTCGCAGATCATGTTGTTCGTGCCGACACGCCGCTTGGTGAAGTCTTACCCGGGTTCGCCGGAGAATGCTGGTGGTGGAACCATGGGCGGCCCTCCCGGAAACCAGATCCTCATTCCGGGGCCGCCGTCATCCGATCGTCCGCCACCCGCTGCCGGTGCGCAGCCCGATGACCAAGTACCCTGGTTCGTCGTGCGACAATCGGGGCGTTGGTATCCCCAAGGCTGGGATCTGGTGAATCAAAATTGGACGATGCAGCTCGTTCCCGCCACGGCCAACGCGATACCAGCCATCCTCAGTACCTCGCCCGACATCAACGGCGTCACGGGTTATCGCACGCCCGATTTGTTGTCCCTGACTAACGAAGACATGCCATGGCTCAGCCATCACTAAGCCCTCGATCACGTCGACCTCACCAGCGACGCGGCTCGCGCCGGCGCGGGCTCGCGCCGCTGGAGTTGGTGTTGTGGCTGCCGATCTTGCTGTTCGTGATGGCCTTGATGATGATTTACGGCACAATGGCCACATGGCGAGTGCGCGCGGAAGTTATCTCGCGCGACGCGATCTGGCGCACGCGTTGGCCACGTACGGGAGCGAATGAAGCCGCGCCGACACGCCCCTACTGGCCAGCGGACGCGCGGATGACCACGGCTGGGGATGTGACGCCGGATCTGCTGGATTTGGCCGAGATCGATCAGCCGGTGGTGCGCGGTCCGTTACCGAATGGCTTTGTGGTGCAGCCGGTGTTGGAGCCCACGCAAGGGGCCGTCCAAGGCATTTCGGAAGTCAATCGCGAGTATCCGCTGTTGCCTCGCATGGGCAGCTACGCCAGCGGCGATGTGGCGAATCCGTTGCTCGACCGCAAGTGGAGCTCAGCGGCCATAGGTATTCCCAATCGCTATCGTCGCACGCTGGTGCTCTATCAGTTGCCCAAGACCAGTCCGCATCTTCCGCAGGCGTTTCGCCGGGCCGTGGATGACATTCTGGCAATGCCTCACCATTCCGGGCTGGCCGTGCTGGATCGCGATGAAGACATTCGGCGCTACCGAGGTGGTTATCATGACTTTCATCCGCGGGTCGGGCAGATGTGC
>JBGTHH010000704.1:0-4900 GCA_041746275.1 Pirellulaceae bacterium
GACACAACACCATAGGATAAGATCGCGGAGCGGCTGTGTTAAAATCGACATGCTAACCGGCGCAAGCCAGAGAGAGAAAGACAAAAGGCAGTTGCATGACCCGATTACAAGTGCGAAATGGCCAGTTACTGACATGTGCTGTCATGGCATTGATGATCACTATGCGGGCCGACGCCTTGGTGCTGCTTGGGATCATCGAACACAACGACCAGCGGTTTCTCCAGATGACCATTAGCGATTGCCGCTACGGCGCGCGTTTGGGAGTGGAGCATTTTCCAATTGTGGAAGGCAAGGCCGACGAAGCGGTTTCCCGATGCACTGCCGCGATCAACGCAACGCGTGAGAGGTTTCCCGCAGGTGTTCAGCAGATGATTGGCGTGCCGCCGTTCGTTTCCCGTAATCTGACGCATGATTATGACCATTTGCAGTCCGCCTATGCCTCGCTGGTGGCCGAGTCGCTTCGCGCGCAACCGGGTGTCGCGGTGATCGAAATCGACGAGGCCCAAGAAATCCGCAAAGAGCTTGCTCTCGCCGGCGATCGACTGGAGCAGCGGGTCGTGCCGCTGTTTGTCGAGGGCACATACAAGGTCACGGCCGCCGATCCAGCCAGCCCGCCGACCATCGAGATCGACGTTCGCTTAACCGACGAAATAGGCGTGGGGCAGGACATTCACGAAAAACAGCTCTCCGAAGAAGAAGTAATCCGGTTCCTGCGTGAAGACTTGCCGCGGCAGATTCTGCAAGGAACGGAGTCACGCCGGCCGGGATCCTTGACTGCTGCCCAGCAGCGCGAGTTGTTGCGTTCGCGCGCCGAAACATTCTTTCAACTTGGCGAATACGAGCATGCGACGGCACTTCGCGAAGCAGCGTTATTGCTCCAGGCCGACGATTGGAGGGAACGACTGGTGCTGATTGGCTACTATCGGCGGTGGTTCGAATTCCGCAAACTTGCCGACGATTCGCACCGCCTGACGGATGCCGAAGTGACGCGGCGGCGACATGCCGATCGGCTGGCGATTTTTTACAAGATGCTGCCTCACGTCGAGATACTCGTTCGTCGTCGCCAACTGAATCTCGGCGAAGCCGTCCAAGTGGCCGCGATGGCGTGCCGCGGCATCACGATCATGTCGCTGGCATCAGAGAATGAATACGGCGGACAGGCCAAACAGGTGGCCGATGAATTCTTTTGGCGAGTCTATCCCGCCATCCCTGGGCTAGACGCCTCATTGCGCAAGGGTTCTTACGACGCTTCCCTACAGAAGATGATGGGGTGGCAAGTGCGTGAAATCCCGCCGTCTCCGCGTGAGCGGCAACTACGGCATTTCGATGAGTCGGCCATTTTCTACATTCTCGCCCATTCACCGCGGCCGGCGTCGATTGGACGATCGTTAAGCCACGGAGATTACAGCCGTACGCTAGACGACCTCTATCGCTATCTGACCCAACTCGCGCCGCCTTGGCCGACGCAGCCAGGTGGAAATCTCGTCGTTGCCAATTTGAATCGATTGATAGAAACGGGATGCCTCACGCAGGAAGACGTGCGTGCATTTTATCAGCGGCTGATACACTCCGGTTCGCCGCTGGCTGCATTCTACGGGCGCTGTGGGCTGCTGTCTCTGGATCTCAACGTCAGTCAGGATGCGAAGATCGATTCACGCGCGCTCCACGAGATCGACTCGCTGTTGGAGTCCGTGCATCGATTCGACGGTGGCGAAAGCTACCGGCGTGGCGAAGCCAAGTACTTGACGGAGCTGCTGGGCCAAATGCGTAGCGCTATCACGCGGAGAATCGATGGCACAGTGGCCCAAAAGCGCCACGAGCTGCCACCGAATCCAATTCCCGCGATTGTTCCTAGTCCGCAGGTGACGTTCGTGCCTATTCCGTCCGTCGAGTGCCCCTGGTATGGCTTGGTCAAGTGCAACGATTCGCTCGATGTGATGTGGTCTTTCGATTCCGTCTTCGTGATGAGGCAGCGCGGGGATCTCGATAAGATCTTCACGCTAGATACAGGGTCAAATTACTATCGGCCGACGGATCAAGTCTATTCGGCGGGCTGGGATGGCCGGAACGTATGGGTGGCGACGATGAGTTCCGGCGTCTTTATCGTTTCGCCGGACGGAGAAATCGTGGGCCAAGTCGATTTGGACGACGGATTGCCGCTGGTCGACGCCGGTTTGCTATCGCGTCCGGTGCGCGGTTACGTTCATGCCTCCAGCAACAGCCCGCTCCGGCTGCATCCCATCTCGCTGGGACGTTGCCTGGCGATTGGCCAGTACGGCAAGGAGAAGCGAATCTGGATCGCGCTTCTTTCGCTCGGTGACGGCGATGACGATGCGACGTATCGCGCGAAGGTGTTTCACACGGCAACCAAAGACTCAAGTGAGCGGCGGGCCGCCGCGCAGGAAGATCCCGAGGCACTGTTCACGCCCAGTTGGCTGCTGGAACACCAGCCTCCAGACGCGGCGCGGATGCTGTTGGTCGGACGTCAATTCGGCAATCAAGTACAACCTTCCAGTCGCCCGTTGGCGATCGACCTCGATACATTCGCTGTAAACGTTTTTCCCAGCTATTTTCCGACGCCGTTTAACACCGGCCTGTGTGCCCGTTTCGGAATCGGTGGATCGATAGTCTTTGCCGGGCCACGGCAAATCGATCTGTTGTCACCGCCCGAGGAGAAAGGTCAGGAGTGGAATGTCCAGTCGATCTTAGAGCGACCGAATCTTCAATCCACGCCTCGGCCGCACCTGCTCCAGTATCAGGGCTCGCTTTACAACCCTGGCGAATTGTGGACTCGAATCGATTGTGGGTCCTGGGAAGCCGAACCGCTCAACACGACGCCTACGTTGCATCAATATCGGTTTGAGAATTACGGAGTATCGGCGCACTACGGAATGATCGCCTGGAACGCCGACGATCGTCTCTATCAAGTGTCCATCGACGCGGCGGTGCCGCCGGCTCAAGACCCGGAGATTCTCTATCCGCACATCGCGGCTGAGCTGCGCGGGAAACATCATCGCGCCGTCACTGCCATTCGCGAACTCGGCGGCAGCGTCGACGCTCGGTGGGGAACATCGCAACGGCACTTCAATTCGCGCAACCTTTTTTGGCGAACCTTGGTGTACTTGTCAGAAGACTGGCGCGGGGGCGATCGAGGCTTGACTCACTTGCAGGATTTGCAAGGCCCGCTGGAGCTTTGTCTGGTTCGTGCCGATGTCAGCGACGAAGGCATGTCGTTGATCGGCACGCTCGCGGAACTGATTCTCTTAGAACTCGTCGAAACGAAAGTGACCGACGACGGGCTTCGCGAATTGTCCAAACTGGAGAAACTAATCGAGTGCCGGCTTGAAGGAACTGCGGGAGGCAATGAGTTTACCGACCGTGGCCTCACTTATTTTGGCGGTATGAAGTCGTTAAGGACGTTGACGCTGTACGGCGCAGGATTCACGGACACAGGTTTGCGGAACTTCGAGAATCCGCGCAACATTTACGAGCTGCACCTGTACGACACGGCGTTTACCGGCTCGGGGCTCGCCCAACTCGTCAGGGTGAAGCGAGGACTCCAGATCTACGAAAACGGTTCGCATCGCACATTCAAATGACGCTCTGGCTTGATCGCTCACGCGGTCGAGTTGAGTTTGCTTCTGTATTACAAGTTCATGTGCGGTTTGTCATCGAACACGAGGATCAAATCTGGTTCGAGGGAGACCCTTGGGCGCGGTTTCGCAGTGTCGGCTTCTATCGTGTCGATCCTAAAACGGGAGACTTCCGCATGTACGGCTTGCGTGACGGCTTTCAAATGAGCACAGCTTATGAAACCCATGCTGGCCTCACGATCGGCAACGACTTCTGGTTGGCCACCTCGGCGGGCTTGGCCAACGTGACGCCGCGACAATGACCTTCAGCTTCGCTCGACCGAAGTATCGCGGTCATTTACTGGTCGGTGTGTTCGGCGGAAGCCACGCACTGGCAAGGAGCACGAGATCCTGTAATGAATTGCTTTCGGTTGCGATGGCTCAGGGATGGTGGATTCCGGCGGAGGGGAGATAATAGCCCTCAATGAAAGGAATGCATGATGAGTAAGAGGCAATCTGGTCTTTCGGTCGCTGGGGTCGCGAGCCGCTCGGACGCCAGCCGGTATTCGGACGAGTTCAAGCGTCACGCAGTCCGCTTGGTGAGCGAAGAGAATTACTCATTCAAGGCGGCGGCTGCGGCGGTCAACGTCAGTGAGAACAGCCTAGGTGAGTGGTACGCGCGGTTCGCCGCCAAGCCGCTTCCCTGTGGCGAAGACGCCGGGATCGACGAGCTGCGCGAGGAAAACAAGCGGCTCCGGCAACAACTCAGGCGGGCCGAACTGGAGCGTGAAATCCTAAAAAAATGCCACGGTGTATTTTGCGAAGGAGTCGCTGTGAAATACGCCTGGATCACTAAACACTGCGGCTCGTTTCCGATCTCCGTCATGTGCGACGTGCTGCACGTTTCCACTTCGGGTTATTATGATGCGCTCGAACGACCGCCCGGTCCGCGCGCCGAGCGTCGTCAGCGCCTCCAACGAGACGTCCAGCAAGTCCATGCGGAGTCGTACGGCATCTACGGCAGTCACAAGGTGACCGAAGTGTTGAACGAGCGGGACGATTTGGAGACCGCTTGTCGCAACACCGTGGCGGCCGCGATGCGGGAAATGGGCTTGGCCAGCCGCGTCCGCAAGGCATTTCAGCCCACGACGACTCAAGCGGATCCCACGAAGCAACCGGCCGAGAACAAACTGGCCCAAGACTTCACGGCTGACGCGCCCAATCGCAAATGGGTGACTGACATCACCTACCTGCCGACGGCTGCGGGCTGGGTCTACCTGGCCGTAGTCATGGACTTGTTCAGCCGCAAGGTCGTCGGCTGGTCGGTG
>JBGTHH010000705.1:0-6075 GCA_041746275.1 Pirellulaceae bacterium
TCTTGTCCGCATGGCGACTATCAATCCCGAACAGATTGACAGCCTCTATTCGGATCTGGCCGTGTTGAGACTGACGACGATCAAATCCCTGAAGCAAGGGATTAAAGAAAAGTTCCAGTTGGCGAGAAGTGGACAGTGAAGCTCAAGTAGGTCGCTCCCAGGCATAACGATGTAGATTGACCAGAACTATCACTTCAAGGAGCCAACCGGCGATACTCAACGCGACGCCGGTTAGTCGTTTGCGAATTCATGACAAACTACAGTTGCTTGACTAGGCCCCATGAACTGCGTTGTCACGAGACATGTGCAGTTCGACACCAAGTCACATCGATCCAGTTTGTCAGTAAACTTCCGTCGCAACTCACTTCGCTCGAACTGGAACGCTGGCAAACCTTGCGTCAGGGTTCCACGGCGTTGGCGGATCCCTTCTTTTCACCCGAGTTCTTTCAGGTGCTGGAGCAGGTGCGACCGAACACAGAGATCGCCGTCATCCGGCAGGGCGAGACAGTGGTTGGATTCCTGCCACTGGAGCGATACGGGTGTGTTGCCCGCCCGGCCGCCGCGCTCGTGAATGGAATCGACGGATCGATCTGCTCCGAGGAACTCGACTGGGCTCCGCAGGAGATGTTGGACTCATTGAAGTTGCGGGCTTGGGAGTTTAGTTCCCTGCCGGCCGCGCAAGTTGCTACCCGCGACCATCACATTCAAGTGCGGAATTTTTCCTATATCGATCTGTCGTTGGGACTAAACAACTACGTCGCCGAGCGCAAAGCCGCTGGTTCGCAGCAGATCGAGAAGGTGGCTCGCAGGAGAAAGAAACTGGTGCGAGAACACGGGACACTGGATTGTTCGTGGAATGACGTCAGCCCGACCACTTTGGAGACGTTGTTGCGTTGGAAGTCAGCCCAGTATCAACGTACGGGAACACGCGATGTGCTCGGCGCGGCCTGGGTTGTCGACTTGCTCGGCCGCTTGAGAGAATTTCACGGGCGAGATCTCCACGCGACCGTGCCCGCCATTCATTGTCGAGGAAAGTTGCTCGCGGCGGCTTACTGTCTAGTGAGCGGCGAGGTGCTGAGTTGCTGGTTCCCGGCCTACAACGGGGAGTTTGGCAAGTATTCGCCCGGATCGATTCTGTTGCTGATGATACTCGAAGAGGCGGCGAAACACGGGATCACACGCATTCACTTGGGGCAAGGCAACGAACGCTACAAGAAGAGCTTTGCCAACGGCGGCTTTCGCGTGGCGGAAGGTGCCGTCGATCGCTCTCCTTGGAGACAAGCACTTCGATTCGCCTGGGTCCACACGCGAGACTGGGCCGCTTCGAAGCCATTCTGCGCGACTCCACTGCGTGGCTTACGATCCATCCGATATCGCCTCTTCCCGACCTAACGCAGCCGCCACATCCCTGGACTCGGCCATCACGATCATTCCACTTCACCGGTAGTCTTCACGAATCGGACAGAAGACATCGAGCGCCCGAACGGGTTGATCGCCCGCGACCGCCTGATGAGCGACACCCCCGGGGATGCACCACATGTCGCCGGGCTGCACGAGGTAAACTTCGTCGCCGATGGTGAATGTCAGTTCCCCCGACAACAGCAGCCCCATTTGTTCGTGCGGATGGCTGTGCGACTCCACCACGGCATGTGGCTCAAACTCGACCAACGACAACATCATCCGCTCGCCAGCCGTCGTGAAGATCTCGACACCGGGAAAAATCGTGTGCCGCGAACACTGCTCGCGACGGACGACGTATTTCGACATGCGACTAATCCATTCTTTAAGTTACGACCCAGGCACCTCAATTCGCGCCGACGGCTTCCCGAGCCTTGGCCAACGCGATCTTGCAGTCATTTACATAGCCTTCGATCTTGGTGCTCTCAATGGCCTTCTCTAAATGAGTGATCGCCAAGGCGGGTTCGCCCGTCGCCAAGAACACTTCGCCCACATGGCGGTGCCAGAAATGCACCAATAGCTCGCTCCGTTTCTCCGCGGAACTGGCCGCCGCATTCTTCGCCGCCGCCAACGCTTTCTCCTTCTCACCCACCTTGAGCCAGGCGGTCGCCGCTTCCTTCCAATTCCAAGCCGCTAACGATTCGTCCAACGGTGCGATCTTCTCGAACAACTCGGCGCCCTGCCGATATTCCTTTTGACGCACATATTGGGCGGCCAGCTTCGCCGAGGTAGGCACATCAACCGGCGCGTCCGAGGCTCCACTTAACGCGAGCAGACGCTTCGTATAGTCCGCAGCGAGTTGCGGGTCACGTTTGACGCGGTCGTAGAGTTCGCTCAGCACGTACAAGGCCGTCCGATCCTTAGCATCTTTCTTGAGAACCTTCTCATAGCGTTGCACCACCACATCGATCTTGCCGCGTTCGTAAGCGAAGCTCAGCAGGGCCGAACGCGTGAGCGAGCGTTTGGGATCGCTATCGGTCTTGCGCAGGATGAAGTCACACGCATCCAGCATCTTTTCCGACTCGCTAACGACCCGATAAACCGGCAGCAAGGCTTCGTACGCCTTCAGTCGAAGTTCGTCGTTGGGAGCCAGTTTGACTGCGGCTTCCAACGCCGTCTGGCTTTCCGCGAATCGACGAGCATTGTGGAAACCGACCCCGATCGACCACGCTTCCTCATACGATTTGAACTTTGTCGGGGCCGCCTCCGCACCGGTGACTTGCACAAAGTACTCCGTCCGATCCTCCGCAGTTCCAACCGTCGCCTGACAGATAGCCCCACAGAACGTCAAAACGACCGACGGTAAGAGCCAACCGCAGTGAGAGAAATTCACTTGGTTGCCACGGTCTCCCCTACGACGATGTTCACGCATGACGATGCTCCTCGGAAAAGTGTCACGATGATGACGAGCGTCCTGGACTGGTCCTCGACGACCTCCACAAGATACTGCTACTCGCCCGCAGGTGCCACCGTGTGGAGAAAATTTAAGAGCTCAAAGATCTCATCTTTGGTAAAGCGATCCAGGAGCGCCTTGGGCATCATGGACTTCGAGGACTTCACGATCTCGTCAATGTCAGCGCGGCGAATCACCGTGGGTTCGGGAGCTTCCGGATTCACGATCACGGTCACCGAATCCTGGTCTTCGGTTTGCACGATGCCCGAAATGATCTGGCCACTTTCGGTCACGATCGTTTGCATCGCGAACTTCGGATCGACCTTATGTGAGGGATCGATGATCTCGCGCAGCACGCCCACATGATCCCCCTTCCAACGTTGGTAAACATCGGTCAGTTCGGGTCCGACCGCACCTCCTTGGCCGCTCACCTTGTGACATTGGGCACACGTCGCTTCCTTAAAAATACGAGCCCCAATCTCCGGCGTTCGACCGCGTAGGTTGGTCACAATCTCGTCTTCGTGAGCCGCCAAATCCTCCATCGTCCAACTTTGCACGAACGAACGATTGTTCCCCGTTGGATCGGACGGCTCTTGAGGATCTTGCAGCCACGCATCGAGATCCTCCACGACGATCATCACTCCATACATGCGCATCCAATGACGCGGGAACGTGCAGACATACGGATACTCGCCAATCACGCTGGGAGCCGTAAAGGTCAGCCGCTCCGTTTGCCGAGCCGGCACCAAGCCCGTCGCGAACAGCACTTGCTCGGAATCGGGTACATACGGTTTGCCACCTGTTCCCTGCGGCAAAAACGCCCCCGCTTCGGCGATCTCGCGCAGCGCACCGGGCACGGTGATTACGAGATTGTGTGGCATCAGGTCCTCGTTCTGAAGCACGAGCTGCACCGGTCGCCCCGCCTCCACGGCAAAGTAACGCGTGTCGTAACGCATCTCCTCCTCGACCGTGTGAATGCGGATGACACGCACGGTGACCTCGCGCAACCTGGCGCGGTACGTACGCGCCTCGGTGGCCGGGACAATCGCGAGCAGTTCATCGGCCAACTGCATCGCGTCCACGAATCCGTCGGTCGTACGTTGATCGGCCGGAGTCGCTTCGGCGTAGCTCACCAATTGTTCGACTACTTGCCGAGCCGTCTCGGCCGGTCGTTGATCGCGAGGTGTCTTGAGAAGGGTACGCACCGCCGTCGTCCGTAAGTCGTCGTCCGTGACCGATCGCGCCACAAGTCGGAAGTTATCCTCGCCGCCGATCGGGATCGAGGCGATGGCCATCAGTGCGGCGCGACGAACTTCAACAGGCTTCGCCGGGTCGAGTGACGCGATCACGGCCGGCCGCAGGTTGCCTCGCAGCTTGGCCTGCGGCACGAGCGGAATCGCGGCCAGGAAATCCAGCATGGCCTGTGGGTTCGGCGCGACCCCATTCCACGTTGTCTCGCCGAGCCCCGCGCCGATCAGTCCCGCATAGCCCACGGCGCGAAGCAAGTCGTGTTCCGCCTGCGTGGCGGCACGCAATGCCTCGGTCATCTCCGTAAGTTTGTCCGGCGAGGTTTTTAGCAGTAAGCTGGCCAATTGATAACCAACCGTCCGTTGCTGGACGTCTTTGACAGGCAAGGCTTGTAATGCAGCGATCAACTCGGTTACCGGGTCAGTCTCCTGAATCGCCACGAGCGCCTGGAGAGCCTCCTCACGATCCTGGGTCGCCATGCCAGCCCGAACCAAGATGGCCCTGTAGACAGGTGCGTACTTGGCATCGTCGGTCGCACGCTCGACCATCAAAAGTCGCTGGTTGGAGAGCCGATCCAACTGGTATTGGATCACCCGCGGGCTTTTATCGAGAAAGATCTTGGGAGGAGGTTCGACCGGTTTGTCACCGTGCTCATGATGTTCGTGCGGCTGTGCGTGTGCCACCAGTCCCCACGCGCCGATCAGCAACCATCCTCCCAGCGTCGTTAAGTACCTTCGCGTTGTCATGCTCATCTTCTAACTTATCGGATTCCGAACTACCGCGCTTCGAGCGCCCGCATCGTTTCGTCCAAGGTGTACTGCACGTACGTATCGACATCGTACTCCAACACATCCAGGACAGCTTCTTGAACTTGTTCGGCTGGGAAGAAGCTGCAAGCTCGGATCGCTTCCACGCGCACGCGCGGATGCGGATCATTCAATCGCTGCTTCAACAACGCGACCGGTTGCTTCACCTGCTCCCGCCAGTAACACAGCACGCGTGTCGCCGCGGCGCGGGCGCGATGATCTTCCGACTCCAATAGCTGCTGCAACAACGCTTCATCGACAACGTTATGCGTCTGATGCACCCAGAGCCCTTCGAGCAGTTGGTGCTGGTAGTCCGGAGAGGAACTGTCGAGCTTCGCCACCCACGAGCGAACCGCGGCGATGACCTGAGCCGAATCGCGCTCGGCCAACTCGCGACGCGCGCGATAGCGTGTGCGATCTTCCGGTTCCTTGAGCAAGTCGAGCAACTTCTCGATCGACTCGCCAGCGATCTTCGGAGGCGTTAGCAGGGGGCGAGACGGGTAGGTCACGCGCCAGATCCGACCGTGGCTATGATCGCGATGCGGCTCGCGCAAATTGTGCTGCAAGTGCCCGATCAACGCGTTGTGCCAGTCGACGATGTACAAAGCTCCATCCGGGCCAAACTGCAAATCGACGGGCCGAAAGTTGCCATCGCTGCAGGAAACCAACGGTTCGATCTCCTCGCCGACAAAGCCCGAGCCCTCCTCGCGAACTGTGTGCTGTAGAATCGCCAAATCGCTAATGACGTTGTTCTGCAGAAAATTCCCTTGGGCCTCGGGAGGAAAGTGGCGACTCGACACGAACTCGCAGCCGGACGAAGGACGCGTGCGTTTGACAATGAATGTGGGATATTCGCCGGCGACGGTTGGACCGCCGAAGTCCAGATGCCGATCGCGACAGCCACCGGGATGTTTGTCTGGATGGCGCACCGCCCCCGAAATCGGCGTCGCCCAATAGTTGAATCCCGGCGAGGCATCGGCGATGAAGTTCTGTCCCCAACGATCGAACACGTGTCCCCAGGGATTGGCGAACGTCAGCGAGACATGCACATCCATCCGAGCGGTGCGCGGATCGAAACGCCACACGCCAGCATCGCCCAAGCGATTCAAACCATAGGGGCTCTCGACTTGGGATTGCTTGAATGTCCCTTCCTGGAAGTACAGCCCGCCG
>JBGTHH010000706.1:0-5478 GCA_041746275.1 Pirellulaceae bacterium
TTTGCTGGATAGCGAGGATTGCCGTAAACCTTGGCCATATCGATGGTTGTTTAATTAAGCGGATGCAATTGCTGAAGCTGTCGCTTAAGATGCAGGTCGTTAGGGACCGAGGCGCTTTGGAATGCGACGACCAGTGGCTGAATGCGCATACGTTCGCCATGCCTACTCCTGATTGGAAGCTGCGAAGGATGCAATCAAACGGCAATACCAATCGCCGCCAGTGGCCGACCACCCAGATCTCGCTGTTGGAGCGGATTCAGAACCGCGAGGATGCGTTGTCGTGGGAACAGTTCGTTCGCATCTATGGTCCACTGATCTTGCGCTACTGTAGCCGACGCGGACTGCAGGAATCGGACGCGCGGGACGTCGTTCAAGACGTGTTGCTGCAAATCAGCAAAGGGATCGAGGGATTTCGCTACGATCGCGAGCGTGGCCAGTTCCGCAATTGGCTGGGCACGGTTACTCATCGGGCGATGCTGAAGCATCTGGCCAGATCCCGTCGGGCGGTCGCCCGCGAGGGAGACGCCCCGCGACCGTTGCCGCCAGCGAGCGAAGAGTGTCAGCAGCCGTTGGGCGAAATGTGGGTCGAGGCTTTCAACGCGCACGTTTATCGAACCGCCGTCGAGCGACTGCGATTACACTTCGATGCGGAAACCTGGGAGGCGTTCGAAGCCACGTTTGTGGAAAATCGTCCTCCCGACGAAGTAGCGTCCAAGTTGAATCGCACGGTGGGCTGGGTTTATCAGGCGAAGTCCAAAGTCGTGCGGAAGTTGAAAGAAGAAATACTTTTTCTCGCCGAAGATTCGGCATTCTTGAACTTGCAGAATAAACAAGCGCCACGCAAGTGACAGGCTCTTGTCTGGGAACGGATCGATTACATAGTTAAGTTACCTGCTCGGCGAGTCACCGCGTTCCAGCTTTGGAACGCACTGAGGTTCGCCCGAACAAACTGGTCCTATGAAGTGCTACTCCAAAGACCAACTGAAAAGTTATCTGTTGGAAGAGTGTGCGGCGGAAGCTGAACCCGTGCTGGTTGAGCATCTGAATGGCTGCGCGACGTGTCGCCAGGCGCTGGACGATTTATCTGACGATAACTTCGTGCGTGATCACTTTGAAGCGATGCGCCGCGACGAGGAAGCAGGATTGGATACGGATGCGCCGCGGGATGACACGGCGAGTGGCGGAGAACCTGATAGCGCGAGTTGGCTGACATTCATGGGGGACGATACGCAGCTGCCGCTCGAGTTCGGAAAGTTCCTGCTCAAACGGATCCTCGGCGCGGGGGGCTTCGCCACCGTGTATCTGGCTGACGACGTCGATCTGGGGCGCGAAGTCGCCGTCAAGATTCCACACTTGGGTCGCTTATCGCCTGACCTCCACCGACGTTTTATGCGCGAGGGAGTGGCCGCCGCCGCTTTGCATCATCCAAACATTGTGCCGGTGCTTCAGGCTGGTGAACATCGCGGTTTGTGCTTTTTAGTGTCCGAGTACATTGCGGGAACTACCTTGCGTCAGTTTCTGATCAAACAGGATGGTCGGTGCAACCCGGAGTTGGCCGCGCGCCTTGTCCTGCCGTTGGCCGATGCGGTTGAACACGCGCACCAGAGCCATGTTGTCCATCGCGACATCAAGCCGAGCAATGTGATACTCGATGCGCGCGTCCAGCAAAATGGGCTCCCCTTTCGCCCCATGTTGACCGACTTCGGGACCGCGCGATTGGTCGATGCCGACCACTCGGCGACAATCAGCGGCATGCTGATCGGCACGGCTCCCTATATGGCACCCGAACAAGTTCGAGGCGGAGACGTCGGGCCGAGCTGCGACGTCTATGGTTTAGGTGCCCTGCTCTTCGAACTGATCGCGGGGCGTCCTTCAATCCAGGGAGTGGACAACGCCGATACGCTCCATCAGGTCTTAACCGCCGACCCACCCGACTTGTGTCGACTGGTTCTTGAAACGCCGCGCGACTTGGGCGCGATCTGCATGCGTTGCCTCGAGAAAGATCCTGGTCGACGATACTCGTCGGCGGCGAATCTGGCACTCGACCTGCAACGCTTTCTGCATGGCGAACCAACAGCCGCCCGACCACTTGGCGTGCCGGCGAGGTTAGTTCGGTGGGGGCGCAGAAACCCTTTGCCGCTAACCATCATGGCCACAATTACAGCCATGCTGATGTTGATTGTCGGTGGGCTAGTCGGCCACACGGCGGCGTTGCGCGACGTCAATGAACGGCTAACGTTGGCGGGACAACAAGCGCTTGACCAGCGGGACCGCGCCGAAAAGAGTGAGGCTCGTGTGCGCCGGTTGTTGTATGCATCAGATCTTCGGTTGGCGGAAAAGGCGTGGCGCGACGGGGACTTGCGCACGGTTCGCGATCTGCTACGGCGCTACGTTCCCGCTCACCAGCAAGCGGATCTGCGCGGCATCGAGTGGTATTTTCTGGACCGCGCCATGCATCCTCCAGTTAAAACGATAGCGGAAACCGGTTCGGCCTTGTATTGCATTCGCTTTTCTCCCGATGGCGAGTCGTTTGTCACCGCTGGTGCGGACGGCGTGATCCGTGTCTTCGCGCGCGACCGTGGGGACCTGCTGCAGTCAATCGACAGCGGGCAAGTCGAGGTGAATGATGTAGCGTTTTCGCCCGACGGCAGGATGTTGGCTTCGGCGGGTGACGATGGTTCGGTTTGTTTATGGCGAATGCAGAACGGCGAACCGCTGCGGCGAATCGACGCGCATGACGGATTGGCGTTCGGTGTGGAGTTCGCGCAAGAAGGTCGGCGATTGATTTCCTGTGGGAGGGATGCGCGAGTTCGCGTGTGGGACGCGGCGACGGGGCAAATGCTGAAGACCTATGAAGATCATCGGCTGCGCGTAGAAGCCATCACCGTCTCGCCCGACGGTCGCTGGTTGGCTTCGGTCGGCAAGGACGGCCTGTTGGTTGTGCGCGACACGCAAACAGGTGAATTGGGTTTCCACGAGCAGGTTGCGGGACGATTGTCAGCCATCGACTTCTCACCAGACTCGACGCTGGTTGCCATCGTTGAATCGGGTGGATCGACGAAATGGTTAAGAGTGTTCGACATTGCCGCTAAGGCATTGGTTTTCGCGAGGCAACACCCTGACGGAATTCGCTCGGTTGCCTTTTCCTCGACCGGCGATTTCTTACTGACCGCCGACGACGCCGGGACGGCTCGGATCTGGGAATTGGCCAGCGATCATGGTGCCCGCGTGAATGACGAGCCCTTGGAAGTGAGTCAGATGCATAGTACGCGCCTCTATGCCGCAACATTTGAACGCCACGGGGATTCGATTCTGGCGGCAGGCGAGAACGGAAAAGTCACGCGCTGGAGTTGGCGGCATGTCGCCAACGAAGTCGTCTGGGAAGACCATAAATTCCCAGGCCTGCACGACGTTTCGTTCGCATCCAACAGTGTTGACGTGCTCGTGGCTCACAACGGGGGAATAGCCGCTATCAACTCATTCGCGACCGAAGATATATGGTATCGTCAGGGCAAGCCAGGTCTTTTCTCGAATCATGTTGCCGTCTCGCCCCGCGGTGATTGGTTCGTAGTCGCTGCGTCGACTACGTTTGCCGCTTCCGAGCAGGGTCTGCTGAGGCCGGCGGTCATTGAGCGCTGGGCGAATGAGCGCCCTCGCCGAGTGTTGTTGGAGACTGAGGCGAACTACGTGATTAACGATTTATCCATTTCACCGACAGGGAAGTTCGTGTCGGTCGTGATGATGGAAGAAAACGCTGATAACGAGCCGAAACAGTTGTTGTTGTTGGACAGCGAAACGGGAGACGTTTTGCAAAGGCTTCCCGCGGCCGCTGGTACCAAGGCGCGGTTCACACCTGACGGTCGACGATTGATCTTCGGCCTGCAACGCGATATCCACGCATTCGACACCGAGAGCCAAGAGGTCCAAGTAGTCGCTCGCGATGCTCACACACACAGTCAGTCCGGGCTGGCCATTAGCGCCAATGGCAAGTGGTTGGCAACGTGTGATGAGGGGCGCGAAATCAAACTCTGGAGCTTGCCCTCGTTCGAGCCGCGCGCCGAGCTGTTGGGGCATCGGGGCGCGGTGAGCGCAATTCTGTTTTCACCGGACAGCCACACGCTGCTCAGTAGCTCGCACGACGGGACGGTCAAGGCATGGAGTGTGCTGGCGGGCCGGCTGCTGATGAATATACATCTAGGCGATCATGGCGTAAGCCACATCGCACTGTCGCCAGATGGCCGCCGACTGGCCGTGATCGAAGACAGGAGGCGGTTGCGCATCTACGCAATTGGCGCTTGATGGAATTCTTGCGGCGACCACGATCAGCTTCCGCATGCCGAGGAGCAGAACGCTCTGTAACAAGCCCTGACGCACCGGTGGGCAATGCCTCGAAGCCCACCAAAATGACGGCGTGAACCGCGGAAGGCTCGAGGGGACAAGTCCTTTCGATAGGTTACCGATGTCGCTCGACGTCGCACGCGGCAATATGGAAGGACGACCCGCTCCGCTTGCTGTGGGGCGTACTCGACTTGAACATTGCCGTGCGGCATCCTATGATCGAACTGTGTCTGGCCAACCTGCCGCTAGGCCGCATCCAGACCTTGCTCGACGACAAGGCAGCCGATGCTGGGAGCTTAACGAAGTCTTGGCGTTGCTGGGCTAGTGCTTTGTCAACACGGAGGATTAGGGTAGCTGCACTCACCAGAGTATGGAAATCCCAAGGTCTGGCGACCGTAGCTACTCCAACATCAAGGTTTGACAAACGTCAAGGTTTGACAATGCACTAATAACGTTCGCGTGGAGCCCAGTTCGGAGAATGTTTGTGAGAGACGACCACCGCAACCATCACCCTTTGCTCAGCCGGCGTTCCTTCTTGAACAACATGGGGACGGGGGCCAGCAGTATCGCGTTGGCTCAGTTGCTGAGTAGCGAGGGGCTGTTGGCGGCCGACAAGCCTAACTCGACAGCCAAGTCGGAGATCCGGCCCAACATCGATCCCGCTCGGCCGAATGCGCCACGACCGACACACTTTCCGGCGGCCGCTAAAAACGTGCTCGTCATTTTCTGCGCGGGGGCGTGCAGTCAGATCGATACGTTCGACTTCAAACCTGAACTAATCAGCCGCCATGGTCAACCGTTGCCCGGCGGAGAGAACGTCGTCACGTTTCAAGGCCAGCAGGGCAACTTGACTCAGAGCCCCTGGGAGTTTCGGCCGCGCGGCGAGTCGGGAAAGATGACTTCGGAGTTGCTGCCGCGGCTTGGCGAGTTGGCCGATGACATGTGTTTTATCCACTCGCTGACGAGCAAGACGAACACGCACGGACCCGGCGAGAACTTCATGTCGACCGGCTTCACGCTGGATGGCTTTCCCAGCATCGGAGCCTGGATCACGTACGCCCTGGGGAGCGAAAGTCAGGAGTTGCCCGCGTTCGTCGCAATCCCCGATCCACGCGGCACACCGCAGTCGAGCGTCAACAA
>JBGTHH010000707.1:0-3481 GCA_041746275.1 Pirellulaceae bacterium
GGGCACATGCCATGAAGCTGCTGTTCGAGTTCGGGCCGAGTGCCTTGCTGGCGAGCTTAGCCGCTTCACAAACCATGGGGTTTATCCTTTGGTCTGGGCTAGCCTTGTTAACGGTCTCGCTCCTGGTTTTGATGCGGACACGTTGGGGACAGGCTCAGCCGTTGGCCAAATGCGTGGTGCTCTCGGTGTTCGCCCATATTTTGTTCATCGCGTACGCCTACGGCACGCGTCTGATGTTCGACGTTCCACCACAACGGGCCGAACAAGTCCTGCGACTCGCATTCGTTTCGGTGGAACACGACCAAGCGACGCCGCCTCGTTCGCGACAGGATTGGGATCAGTTTCCCGCGGAGTTGGCCCTCACGCCGGATGTCACTAGCCCTCCTCAATTGGCGGTTGATGTAACGACGGATCAACCATCCGCCGCCGAGACGCCCGATTTCACCGTCACCGAGCGTGAACCCGAAATGTCGCTGTTGAACGACCAGGCCAACATGCCGGACCTCGGGACTTCCCCACCCGAACGATTCTCGCCGGTCGAGCCGAGTGATTTGATTGTGGAACGACCCGTGGCCGACCCGTCGAGCGAGAATCTGCCTGTGACTCCCGCCATGGAATCGCCCGAGCGATTGGCGAGCGAATCTCCTCCGCGCGCGGATAGTCTGGGACAGGTGCCCAGCCCTGTGGAAACGGCAATGGATCGGGAAGCCTTGCAGCGTTTGACCGAAATTGACTTCACGGCCGATATCGCCAAGGCAGCGGAGGCGGCAGCCGATCAGCTCGCGGCGGCCAGTAATCGCTCTAGCGACACATTCCAGACGCAAGTCGCCGAGCGGGCGGACACGGGGTTGCTGGCTGTCGATCCGCGACTCGCGGCTTCCCGAATCTCCTCGCCGACAGCTCAGCCTGGTGCCGCGCGGCGACTGGGTGATGGCGAGTTACTTCCCCCAGCCTATCAATCGCGGATGTCGCGAAATCGACTGACGCTGATCGAGGAGCAAGGCGGCAATCAGCACACGGAGGAAGCGGTCGAGTCCGCGCTCGCGTGGCTCGCGGCCAATCAATCCGCCGATGGTCGCTGGGAAGCAGGACGCTTTGGCGCGGGCCGCGAGACCCAGGTGCTGGGGCACGATCGCAAAGGAGCTGGTCTGGACGCCGATACGGGCATATCGGGCTTGGCTCTGTTGGCGTTCCTCGCGGCCGGGCACACACACTTTGAGGGCGAGTATCGGCGGACGGTGCAACACGGTCTCGAGTTCCTTCTGGCACAACAAGCGGCGGATGGCAATCTAGCCGGCGCGGCCACCTTGTATTCCCGCATGTATTGTCACGGCATAGCAAGCCTTGCGATTAGCGAAGCCTCGGCCATGACCGGCGATCATCGCCTGCGTGGGTCGGTGGAACGCGCGGTTCAATACACGTTGGCCGCACAAGATCGTCATGGAGGAGGCTGGCGCTACCAACCCGCCGATCAAGGCGATATGAGCCAATTTGGCTGGCAAGTCATGGCGCTCAAGAGCGCCGAGTTGGCTGGTGTTCCCATTCCCATGGAATCGCGGGCGGGCATGCTGCGGTTTCTGCGAAGTGTCTCGAAGGGCGAACATCAAGGCTTGGCGAGCTATCGGCCGTCCGAACGTGCGTCGCCGACGATGACTGCGGAGGCGTTGGCTTGCCGTATCTTCCTGAATGCCGGGCTGGATGAACTGTCCCTTGCCGAAGCGACCGCCTACCTGCTTCGTGAACCACCGCTGGATAGCCAGCCGAATCTGTACTATTGGTATTACGCCACGCTGGCCCTCCATCAAATCCAGGGGGACAGTTGGCGGATGTGGAACCAAGCCCTCCAACAGCGACTGCTCGCCCTCCAGGTGCGTACGGGTAGCGACGCCGGAAGTTTCTCGCCCGACACGGTTTGGGGATCGTACGGCGGACGCGTCTATTCGACCGCCATGGCCGCCCTTTGCCTGGAAGTCTATTACCGCTACCTGCCCGTCTACGAACGCACGGTGGTACCTCCGATGGCGACGCGCACCTTTCCCGTCGACCCGCGATTGCGTTAACTGGCGTCTTTACCATTTGACACGCGGATGCGTCGCGGTAGAATTGGACCTAGATGGGTCAACCACGCTATGGTTGTGTGGTGACACGCAAGTTGGTCCAGGAGACGCCCCTCTGGGAGTCTACCCGCTTTCGCCGCACTGTTGCGTGCCGATCCATCGTCCCACCTTTTTGTGCGAGAGCGTTGACATGTCGATTTCTTATTTGTTCGCCATGTTCGGGATGCCTGGACATATGGAGCTGTTGATCATCGCGGGTCTGGCCCTACTGTTGTTCGGCCATCGACTACCCAGCTTGATGCGGAGCGCTGGCCGTTCCGTCGTGGAATTCAAGAAGGGCGTTCAGGGGATCGAGGATGATTTCGAGTCCGCCGGCGAGTCCGACAGCAAGAGTAAGAAGCAAGAATAACGAGCACGGCTCGTTGTTGCTGGCGAACGCGTGAACTCTCGTAAGTCGCGAGACGTTTGGCGTACGCCCTTCCGTTGCTAGGTTTTACCTGCATCCGCGAGGCAAGTCATATGTTGGTTTCAAGTTTTCAAGATCTCCTGATCGTCGGCTTTATGGGGCTGGGGTTTCAGGAGCTCATGATCGTGGGGATCGTGGCGGTCCTGCTGTTTGGCAAACGTTTGCCGGAAGTCGCCAAGTCGCTCGGTCATACGTATCGCGAGTTTCGTAAGGGCTTGACCGACATTCAGTCGTCATTCGACTATTCGGATTCGCACAGTTCCCCCAAACCGTATGTGTCAACGAAGCGTTATTCCGACGATTTCGATGATTACGACGAACCCACGGCTCCGAAGTTCGTGCCGCCCCCTCAAGAGCCGTCCCGCGAGTCGATTCCCAGCGGCGAGATTTCCAAGCCCGTATCCGAGAAGTGAATCCGGACGGAGATCGACTCCCCGAAACGCAGCTTGTCTTCGCCTAATTCGTGCCTTGAAGACTGCGTAGGAAGATCCACAGTTCCAACACGCTTGGTCCCCACAGGATGATGAAGACCGAGGGAAGCAGGCATAGCGTCAGCGGGAATAAGAGCTTCACGCTGGCCTTGTTAGCCCGCTCGTCGGCCGTCTGTCGGCGGTGTAATCGCGTGGCATCGGCGTAGTCGCGAATCGCTGTGGCGATGTCCGTACCGAAACGCTGCCCTTGGGTAATGAGCGAGCTGAGCGAGACGACTTCCGGAGCGTCGATGCGCCGCGCGAACTGACGAAACGCGAACTCGAACGATCGCATCTCGGCGTGCTGCAACACAATCGAAAACTCGGTCGCCAAATCTGGGTGTGCCGAGACCAGTTCCTGGCTGACGTATTGGAAGGCGCGATTCAAGGGCAACCCACCGCTCAAACACATCGCGGTCAAATCCAAGGCGTCGGGGATCGACCGACGTATTCGCATCACGCGTTGTTGGCCCGAAGCACGTAGGTAG
>JBGTHH010000708.1:0-6769 GCA_041746275.1 Pirellulaceae bacterium
TCCCAGCGACCCCCGCCTGTCGGTAGCGTTCGCTGGAACCCTTCACCATAGCTCCTAAAGATCCCATCCCGCGGTAAGTCTTGAACGTGCGGCCTTGATACAGGATGGTCCGTCCTGGGCTCTCGGCGAGCCCCGCGAACAGTCCTCCAATCATCACCACATGAGCACCGGCGGCGATGGCTTTCGTTATGTCTCCCGAAAAACGGATGCCTCCATCCGAAATAATGACGATGTCCGTGTTCTTCACCGCCTGGGCGGCTTCATGCACGGCTGTGATCTGGGGAACTCCCACTCCCGAAATGACGCGCGTGGTGCAAATGGAACCGGGACCAATCCCGACTTTCACCGCATCGGCACCCGCTCGAATCAGATCCGCGCATCCCTCCTTGGTGGCGATGTTGCCAGCGATGACATCAATATCCCATCGCTGTTTGATCTCCCTGACGGTGTCCATGACATTCGCCGAGTGACCATGAGCACTATCCACGACCAAAACATCCACACCGGTCGCAATCAGGCTCTCGATTCGCTCGAAGTCACGCACACCGACAGCAGCTCCTACCCTCAGCCTGCCTTTCGTATCTTTGCAGGCTTGCGGGAACCGATTCATCATGTCAATGTCTTTGATCGTGATGAGACCGGTCAGAACATATGATTCGTCAACCAGCAGAAGTTTCTCCACCTTTTTAGCCGTTAAAATCTTCTCAGCTTCCGCAAGCGATACTTCTCCCGTAACCGTTACAAGGTTCTCTTTCGTCATAACTTCAGCAACGGGAAGGTCTCGCGTCTCCAGGAAGCGGAGATCTCGGCGGGTTAGAATTCCCACCAGCCGCCCGCTCGCCTCGGTAATCGGCACCCCCGAGACGTTGTGCTGCTCCATGACCTCGCGGGCTCGCGAGACGGGAGCGTCGGGTGGCAGCGTTACTGGATCGACGATAATGCCGTTCGCGCTCCGTTTGACCTTGCGAACCTCCTCCGTCTGGGCCTCGATCGACATGTTCTTGTGAATAACCCCCAAACCACCTACTTTAGCCAGGGCGATCGCCAGCCCGCTCTCGGTTACCGTATCCATGGGCGAACTGATGAGCGGCAAGTTCAGACGAATGTTCTTGGTGAGCCGCGTTGAAACATCGACTTCGGAGGGGACGACGCTGCTGTAGCGGGGCTCGAGCAAAACATCGTCGAACGTGATAGCGGTAGTCCGGAATTTGTCTTCCATGGTCACTCTCGAAGTCGGGCGGTTCGAAGTAATCCCGAATTATGCGGATCAAAGTCGGACTTGACAACTTAGCCAACCTGATCTTTGCCGGAGTTTTGTCGTGGAGACAAATCGGGGACACTCGAGAACTCGCGGGGGAGAACCAAGCTAGTGCTCTGACAATGCTAAACCCTCGGGTTGGAGTTCCGGCTTTAGCCGGCAATTGTCAGCCTGAAGGCTGAACTCCAACTCCTCGCCTGGACAACGTAGTAATTGTCAGCCTAAAGGCTGTACTCCAACTCTTAGCCTGGACAACGCACTAGTTGCGGCGACGGTTGGGGAGAATTCGCCGCCGCATGGGCATGGGGATCAGCTTGCCATCGGCAGCCCCTCGGTTCACGACATGGTAGTCGATCAGGTCGAGCGTGCTGCGTTGCGTGATATGACCGAGTGGATCGAGCTGCTTGGACGTGTGCGACACGACTCCGCCAGGAACGCTTTCGCAGTACACTTCGAGCGTGACTTTGGTGACGCCGCTGGCATAGTTTTCGATCGTCCTCACGTGCGCGGCGGACTTGATTTCGGTCAGGACCTTTTCGGGCATTTCCAAGGCCAGGACTTCGACAGCCGAGTGATAGGTGCGCTCGAGCGTTTTGGCGTCCAAAGCTTCCGTCACACGCTTCAGAAAGTGTGGGGCATAGTCCAAGGAGTAATGTACGTTGCTAATGCTTTTGGTGGTCTCATTGGAGATAACAATCTGATGAACCTTCGTAGGATACTTTTCGCCGGAGATCTCGGTTTCGCCTTCGGCTAGCGATTTGACTTCAACCAGTTGCCCTGGCGACTCGCCGTGGTAGCCGTACGTCATGGATTTCGGCTCCGCCTTAAAACGTTTGCCGGCGACTTCCACAATCACCTCGACGGTCAAGGTGTAACCGTTCTTGTCCGCCTTATCGAGCGTCGTCTTCGTCTCGGTGATGTTAACGCTCTCGACGTTTCCGTCGGCGTTGAGGTTTTCGGTAAAGACGCGCACCAACTTCCACGAACCGATTCCGAACTGAGCCCACACGTGCTGCTCGACGAAGGCCCCGGCGGGTTGTTCGGCTTCCACTTGAGCGAGCCCCGCGCACGGCCAGGCGGCAGCCAACCCGACCACTACTGGCCAGAGCAGGAGGGACGCACATCGCCGCAATAAAAATCGTCGAGGCACTAGTTCACAATCCGGGAAGAGTCTACCCGCCTGTGCGGCGGAGTTAACCGTTGATTCTGATAGCTGGCGAGTCGACTGAGAATACCGCAATCGAGTGAGATCAGTCGATTTCCCGAAAAAAGATGAGGATCGTACGAGCTACGAGGGTTCTGGGGGCGTGGAGGCTTTGGCGATGGTTTCCAGTTGCTGGACGGCCGTGGCGATCAAATGGTCCTGGCTGGGGAATACCGAACGCAGATCGATCAGCAACCGATCGTGCTGAATTCGCCCAAACACGGAAGGCTCGCCCAGACGCAGTCGTTTGGCGAGTTCGGTGACGGAGATGGAATTTGGTGTCAGCGCCACGCACCACGTGGGGATTTGCTGTGCGGGAACGGCACCGCCTCCCAGATAGGTCACTTCCTGTCGAGCCTCAGCACTGCTCACGGCTGCGGCTGCCGCAAGTTGTGGAGCGAGCCGTTCGGCCCGATTCCGCAGATTCTCCAATGGCAAGCTGAGTTGCGAGAGTAATGGGAGCGCCTCTTCGGCGGTGGGCAAGTTGCGGTACAACCGCAGGGTCGCGGCCAGCGCTGCCAAGGTCACTTTGTCAACGCGCAAGGCGCGCATCAGCGGGTGTTGCGTAATCGTTTGAATCAGGGAACGCCGCCCGACGATGATGCCACATTGAGGTCCGCCGAGTAATTTGTCGCCGCTGAAGAGAACCAAGTCGGCACCCGCCTGAATGCTCTCGGCAGCGATCGGTTCTTCGGCGACGCCATACTTGCTGAAGTCGATCAACGCGCCGGAGCCGATGTCGTCGATCAGCGGCAGATTGTGTTTCCGCGCGACCGCCACCAACTCGGCTAGACTGGGCTGCTCCGTAAATCCGACGATGCGAAAGTTGCTGGTATGGACACGCATCAAGGCGGCCGTCGGTTCGCCAATCGCGGACTCGTAGTCGGTCACACGTGTCTTGTTTGTCGTGCCGACTTCACGCAGGCGCGTCCCGCTGGCGGACATGACCTCGGGCAAGCGATAGCTGCCGCCGATCTCGATCAAGTGTCCGCGCGAGACGATGACCTCGCGATCACGAGCCAATGCGGTGAGTGTGAGGAGTGTCGCGGCGGCATTGTTGTTAACGACGACAGCGGCTTCGGCTCCCGTCAATTCCTTCAGCAGCTTCTCGACGGCCGCCACGCGATGCGTGCGTTCTCCTGTGGCCAGATCGACTTCGACACTGGCGTAGCCCGCCATGTCGGCCATGGCTTGGATGGCCTCCTTTGCCAAGGGCGCTCGGCCGAGTCCCGTATGCAATAGGATGCCTGTCGCGTTGATGACCGGTCGCAGCACGGGCGTTTCGCCTTTCGCGATCCAATCGGCAATGCGTTCCGCCAATTCCGCCGGCGTGGGAATGTTCATCTCAGCGGCCGCTGACTGAACGTCGCTACGCAGCTTGTCGAGGAAACCGCGCACCTCGTTCACCACAACGTGATGGCTGACACGATCGACCAACGCCGCCAGTTCTGGCCTTTCGAGCAGCTCATTGACCGATGGGATACGGCGGAGAGGGTTTTGCATGTCGGTTTCCTGATGGAAATGCCTAACGCGGCCTTCGGCCGCAAGCAAACTGTAGACCGGAACTTGTTCCGCTCGAAGCCATGCTTGCGGCGGCAAACGGAACAAGTTCCGTTCTACAACATACGCGCACGGCGCGCGCATCATACGAAATAAGACTCTAATGGAATAATTGTGCGGAGAGTCGGTCGAACCTCATGATTCAAGTATACGCTGCCGAGGCCCGCGTGGTGAGTGGATCAGGAAGCGGAAGAGACGTGGGCGAGGAAGCGAAGATCGCCTTGTCGTCGCGTGAATCCTATCCGGTCAAGGTATTCGCAGTAGGGCAAGGCGTACTTTCGAGTCGTCTGCAAGACGTCACGGATCTCGCTCATCGTCAAGCCGTTGCCGTCCGCGAGTTGTTGGCTCAGTCGCTGGCGTGCGGCTCGTTCCACATCGACATGCAAATAGAAGTTGGAGTTGATCTCGACCAATTCCTGATTGGCGGCGGCCAATGCCAATAGCTGCGGCACGGACTCCTGGTTCCGCGTGACGTGTTGTTGAAGCTCTTTGACTGCGGGCGCTTCGATCCCAGCTTGCCGTAAGCGATCAACGAGTTGACTTAGTAGGAGCTGTTCGTTTCGCGAGAGTTTGGGGCCATGTCCGATTAACGCCACGCCGCGTTCCAGGCGGTGCAGTCGCCCCATGGATTCCAGCTTGCTCAAGGCGGCATCCAATATTCGCTCGGCGGGCAAATAACGAAACGACTTGTCTAGCAGGGATCGCTCCAGCGCCAGTCGGAGTGGGAACTTCGCGTGGAGTTTCACCAAGGCGTCGGCCACGCGTTCACAGAGTTGCTCCAGGATCAAGCGATGCATATGGAACACGTGCTGTGGCGAAATGCTGATCTCCACAAGTTCGCCGTTCGCCAAGAGCGTTTGTCGCAGTTCCTCGGGTGAATCGATTCCCACCGTGCGGGCCAAACTCGTGGGTTGCCAATCCCGCAGGCCGGCGCAATAAACCGCCGCCGAGGCCCGCTCGATCACGTCGCGCGAGTTCAACTGTCGCACCATCGACAGGGCCTCGCGTTGGCGCGGACGAATCCGTTCGGCGTGAGGATCGAGCACCACGCCACCACCAATCGTCCGCACAGGCGACTCGCTTCTCAACACGAACGGTTGTCCCCACACGCTGACGGCGGATTCGCTCAAGTCGAGCTGAGCCAAGCCGGCGCTCCCCGGTACCAACGGATGCTCCTCTAGCAACCGAACGCTGGCCAGGAGCTCCGCCGTTCCCAGATGCACGCGCACGCGCGACCGATCCTTGAGAGGACGCGGCGAGTTGGCGAGCAACGAAAGCTCGACGGTTAACAGGCGACTGGGCACGAGCAGTCCTGGTGAACAGAGCTCCTGTCCGCGACCAATCTCGTGGTGATGCACCCCCGCGAGATTGATGGCCGCGCGCTGACCGCGTTCGATGTGCTCGACTGGCCGGTCGTGATTTTGCAAGCCGCGGACGCGGACAGGTATTCCGCCGGGCTCGATCATCAATTCATCGCCGAGTCGTGCCCGCCCACGGCTCACGCTCCCGGTGACCACGGTTCCATGTCCGGGGATCGTGAAGGAACGATCGATCGCCAAACGAAATTGACCGGTGCTCTCACGACGACCGGGTCGATTCGCTGCTCTCCGCGCGGCCCGAGCCAGTTGTTCGCGCAGCTCGTCGAGGCCCGCCCCGGTCGTGGCGCTTGTGTGAACGATCGCGGCTTCGGCGAGGAAGGTACCCGCCACCAACTCCCGCACTTCGTCTTCGACCAGTTCCAGCCACGCGGGATCGACGAGATCGCACTTGGTCAAGGCGATCACGCCCGCCTCCAGTCGCAACAGCCGGAGGATCTCCAAGTGCTCGCGAGTTTGTGGTTTGACCGAGTCATTTGCGGCGACAACTAACAGGGCGAGATCGATGCTCGTCGCACCCGCCAGCATATTGCGCACGAAGCGTTCGTGCCCCGGCACGTCGACAATGCCCAACCGATACTCGTCGACCAGCAACTCGGCAAAGCCCAATTCGATCGTGATCCCGCGACGTTTCTCTTCGGGGAGTCGATCCGTATCGACGCCGGTCAGCGCGCGGACCAACGCGGTCTTGCCGTGGTCAATGTGCCCCGCCGTCCCCAGAATCAAGTCCTGAACCATGAAGGACTATTCTAGCGGCCAATAGCACTCCGAGGCAGCGAGTTAACCGAGCTTAGTTGAATTGCGGGCGAGGCAACGACAGGAAATCGTTGGTCGACTCGATCCGTCGCTCGGCTGGCTCGGAGTCCGAACCAAACGAAGGAAGAAACGATCGGCGGGGTTCCGTCGTCTCGCTGTTGCGATTCGAAGCCACACGAGTGCGCGTCCTGCCCGTGGAGTGTCGGTTGCCGGTCGCATGGCGTGGCGCGGGTTGTTCGTCGTCGACCGTCCAGGGCATCAACGTGTCCCGCGTCTTGGCCATCATGTTCTTCGTACCCTGATTGACCTTCTGCCACATCGAGGGTTCCGCCGTTCGAGCCGGCGCGGGCTTTGTCCATTGCGGCAATCCCAACTTCGGCATTTGCCATTTGGGCAGGGAGGGCTTGGGCAACTTCGGCAGGGACAGTTTGGGGAACGACAAGCCGGATCGACCTTCTGATTCCGTGTCGTCCGAGACCTGGGCCGAAACACCTCGCGCCGCGGGACCTTGTTGCTCAAATGGATTGACGGGCGATGAATTGTCGGCGACGGCTCTCCCGAAGATTGAACCAGCCAATACAACGACGAGCGGAACCAACGCGACCAAGCGATGTC
>JBGTHH010000709.1:0-4586 GCA_041746275.1 Pirellulaceae bacterium
GCCCACGGAGCCGAGGTCCGCATCACCCCTGACGTGGTCTATGGGCATAAAGACGGTCTGGCCATGACGTTTGACGTCTATGCTCCGACCGAGAACGCCAACGGAGCGGGCGTGCTCTTCATGGTCAGCGGCGGTTGGTACTCCCGTTGGGCTCCCGCCGAGCAAACGCAAGGCATCTTCCGGCCACTTACCGACCGAGGCTTTACGGTGTTCGCGGTAAGGCATGGGAGTAGCCCCAAATATTCAATTCCCGAAGCCGTTGCCGATGTGCGGCAGAGCGTGCGCTATATTCGCTTGCACGCCGACAAGTTGGGTGTCGATCCGAATCGACTGGGTGTCTATGGTTTGAGCGCCGGCGGTCATCTCTCCCTGATGCTGGGCACGGCCTCGGACGATGGAGATGCCACGGCCGACGAACCGATCGCGCGCGTGAGCAACCGAGTGCAAGCCGTTGTCGCGATTGTCGCGCCGTCCGACTTACGGATCATGGTGTGGGCCGCACCAAATCATTTACCTGCCTATCGCCGTTACCCGGCTTTGGAACTCGATCTCGCAGCAGCCGAACAGCACTCGCCGTTGGTACACGCGAGCCCCGACGATCCACCGACGCTGCTGATCGCGGGTGACAAAGACGACTTGGTTCCGATCCAGCACAGCCAAAACATGTTGGCCGCCCTGCAGGAACACAAGGTTGTCAGCCAACTTGTGACCATCGCCGGAGCCGGACATGGATTCCAAGGAAACGATTTGATTCTGACCACCAACGCGATGGTCGGCTGGTTTGAAACGCATCTTGCCAAACCATAAAGCAAGCTGCAGACCGATCACTGCGCGAGCCGTTCGACAAGCTGCAGCAACTCGCACGGAATCGGTTTATGCTGGGCGTAAGTCTCCGCAAACGGGGTGAGTTTCGGTTGGCCACCCAGCAGTCCCGCCATCACTCCCGTCTGACCGTCGAGAATCGCCTCGACAGCGAGGTCACCCAGGGAGCTAGCCAGGATGCGATCTTCCGGCGAGGGGGAACCGCCGCGTTGCAGATGGCCCAGTATCGCGCAGCGAGTGGGAAACGGATTTCCTGCGGCGGTAAGTTGTTCGTTCAGCTTCGCGGCACCGCCCTCTTCATCACCTTCGGCGACAATAATCATTACCGAGGTCTTCCCGCGCTGCTTCAGCAGATGCAGCTCGCGAATGATGGCTTGAATGTCGGTCGGTGTCTCGGGGATGCACACCGACTCGGCGGCTGCAGCCAACGCCGTGTGGACCGCGATGAAGCCGCTATGACGTCCCATGACTTCGACCAGGAACATGCGTTCGTGACTCTCGGCGGTATCGCGGATCTTGTCGACCGCCTCGACCGCGGTTTGCACGGCGGTCGAGAAACCAATCGTGAAATCGGTCCCCATCAAGTCGTTGTCGATGGTACCGGGACATCCCACGATCTTGCCGTCCCAGTGCTCTGAAAAGGCCACGGCACCACAGAAGGTCCCATCGCCTCCGATCGGAATCAACGCATCGATCTCATGTTTGACCAGATTAGCGGCCGCTTTTTGCTGCCCGGCCGTCGTGCGAAACTCGTCGCTACGACTGGATCGCAAGAACGCTCCACCAACCCGAGACCAGCCCGAAACCGACCGCAAGTCCATCCGTGGTTCGCCGCGTTCGTTAAGGAAGAAGTCTTCGGTCAAGAGCCCCTGATAGCCGCGACGAATACCAACGACCTCGTGCCCTTCGGTGATCGCGCGACGCACCACGGCGCGAACACAGGCGTTCATCCCAGGCGCGTCCCCGCCACTGCAAAAGACTCCAATTTTCACGATCCGGATCTCCGCTACTGTTTCCGCTCCCGTCGCACCGCGAGACGGCGAACTTTCGATTCGATCTGCCACCGCGTTTGACATTCACGGCGCGCTTCGTTAAACCAGACTCGTTTCTAGCGGCCCTCGACCTGAATTTCAACGGTACTGCGGATGAGTGTGCTCGATCGCTTTCGGCTGGATGGCAAACGACTCTTTATCACGGGCGGCAGTCGCGGACTGGGGCGCGAAATGGCGTTGGCCATCGCGGATGCCGGTGCCGATGTTGTTTTAGTTGGTCGCGACGCGGAGAGTCTCGAACGGACCGCCGATGACATTCGCCAACTCGGTCGCCAGGCTTGGCCCATGGCTGCGGATCTGAGTGACATGGCGGTATGTGAAGCAATTTGTGGGGAGGCGGTCGCCGAGCATGGACCCATCGATATTCTCATCAACAACATCGGAGGACGGCGCGAGAATATCCCCACCGAAGCGATGCCCTTGGAGAAGTGGCGCGAGTTGATGGATCTGAATTTGACGAGCACGTTTCTCTGTACCAAAGTGATCGGGGGTGCGATGATCGCTCGCGGTCAAGGAGGTCGCATCATCAATATCGCGTCGATTAATGCCTTCGTCGCCGGTCGTCTGATTCGCGGCCGACACTACGAGACCGCCAAGGCTGCGATCGTGCAGTTCACCCGTGCCACGGCCGTGGACTGGGCGGAACACCGGATTACGGTCAATGCGATTTGCCCCGGCGGATTTATGACCGAGCCAAACATTCGCTGGTCGCGATTGCATCCGGAAGTCGTCGACAACTTCCGGCAACAGATTCCGCTGGGTGACTATGGCCAACCCGAGGATCTGGGACCCCTGGCAGTGTACTTGGCCAGCGACGCCTCGCGTTACATGACCGGAGCCGCCCTCGTGATCGATGGTGGCTACACCCTGAGTTAGTGCCTGTCCGAAAAGGGGTCTGACCCTTGGGAGGCGAGTCGATTTCACTGGGTTTTTGGCCTCGCCGGAGAGGTCTGACCCCTTTTCGAACAGGCTCCTAGCGATTCGCAGATTAGCTAGCAGCGGCGATTCACTAGCACTGGTCAAGCTCACTGGCACGAAGCGTCGATAACCTCTATAGATGACCCGCCGTTTGGTCAAACCAACCGTTGCGGCGAGCACGCTACAGGCTGTCGACTTTCCGCCTCAACCAGGAACCTTCCGATGAACATTTCGCGACTGTTTTGCTTGTGTCTGGTGGTCGGCAATGGGTTGGGCATGACCGTGCAGGCACAGCACACCGAACGGGGCGCGGTGCTCGGCGGCGTGACGGGAGCCTTGGCGGGAGCTGCGATCGGTAAGCACAACGGCGAGACCGCGGGAGGTGCGTTGATTGGAGCGGCGGCTGGTCTACTGGGAGGTGCGTTGATTGGTAACTCGCTCGACGCCGAGTCCTCGCGCCGGCAGTATGTCGAGCAACAGGTCATCGCTCAACATAGCCGCGCGGTTTCGACCACGGATGTGCTGAGCATGACACAGAGTGGCGTGAGCGACGCCGTAATCGTGAATCACATTCGGGAGCACGGCGTCCAGCACCGCCTGGAGGTCTCCGATGTCATTTTCCTGCATCGCAACGGTGTCAGTGAACCCGTGCTTTCGGCCCTCCAACACGCTCCGGTCGGTGCGCCCGTCCGCGTGGTGCCGGTTCGCACCTACGCTCCACCCGTGGTGGTTCGCGAACATCACTACATCGGGCCGGCGTATCCGGTCTATGCTCCTCGCTATTACCATCATCCCGGTTACAGCCGAGGACCTTCGGTTCACTACGGATTCTCGTTTTCGCGTTAACCGGCGGAATCAAGGTTCGCTAGAGGCTGGTTCGCTGGCGGCTGGTTGGCTTTCCGCGGGAGCTGCTGCCTCGGCCGCCACGGCGGGAGTTGGTTCCGCGGGTTGCGGATAGACCGGGAACTTGCCGGCGGGAGCCAGTCCGCGATCGACGACCCAAATGTTGCGGAAGCGAACGGGGTCTTTGTGGTTCTGGAACCGCGTGGGCAACAGGTTCGGCGCTTCCTCGGAACCCGCGCCCGTTTTGTTCTCCAACTCCAGATCGTTCTGCACCTTGACGCCATTCAGCCAGACCGTGACGCGAGCGTTGCGGATCTTCGTACCATCAGCGGCCCAGCGCGGCGCGGTGAAGGCGACATCGTAGGTTTGCCACGTCAGGGGCGGCAAGCACATGTTGACGAGCGGTTCGCGATAGCGATACAGACTTCCCGATCCGTTGAAGGTGGGCAGCTCGGCAAACGAATCGAGCACCTGCACTTCATAGCGGCTTTGGAGGTAGAGACCGCTATTCCCGCGGGCCTGTCCTAACTGTTTGGGCATGTAGGGCAAGCGGAATTCCACATGCATATTGAAGTCCTGGAACATCGGCTTCAGGTCCGCGCCCTCCATCAACAGACCGTCGGCGGTCATGCGAGCTTGCGTGAATTGATCGGTGTTCGTCCCATCAAACAACACGCTCGCCCCTTGAGGCGGTTGAGCGTTCAACGTCGGGCTCTGCCGTAGGACGCGTTCCAACCGTCCGATTTGCTTGCCCTCGCGATCGATGAGGCGGCAGTGATCGGGTTCGACGAAGATGGCCCAAGCCGCTCCCGAGAGGATGAGGATGTCTCCCGCGCGTCGCCCGATGAGTTGAACCGCTTCGCCGCGATGAGTCTTCTCGCCTGGCAGTCCTCCGTGAAATTGCAGGGCCTCGAAAGTGTTGCCGCCGATGGGGCGAATCTGCAACGCGAG
>JBGTHH010000710.1:0-4778 GCA_041746275.1 Pirellulaceae bacterium
GCGGTTCGATCGGGAGAGCACCGCATCGAGATCTGGGGCGACGGCAACCAAACGCGCAGCTTCACCTACATCGATGACTGTATCCACGGCATCGAGCTGTTGATGCACAGCGACGTGCGCGTGCCGCTCAACCTGGGTTCGAGCGAGTTGGTCACGATCAACGGGCTGGTCGACATCGTGTCCGCGATTGCCGGGGTCGATCTCGAACGCGTCTACTTGCTCGATGCTCCCAAGGGCGTCAACGGCCGCAATAGTGACAACACTTTGATTCAAGAGCTGCTCGACTGGGCACCCAACACGCCGTTGCGTGTGGGCATGGAACAGACGTACCGCTGGATTGAGCAAGAATTCACACGATCTGAGTACCGTTAAGCAACGCAACAGCAAGATGCATCCGATGACTACCACTTCACACCACCGAACGACCACGCCGCGCGTCAGCATGGGGCTGCCCGTGTACAACGCGCAGCGATTCCTACCAACCGCGCTGGATGCGCTGTTGGCACAGACCTGTTCGGACTTCGAGCTCATCATTTCCGATAATGGCTCGACCGACGAGACGCCGACGATTTGTCGCGACTATGCCGCCACGGATCGGCGGATTTGCTTCCACGGCGAGTCCGAGAATCGGGGAGCTTGCTGGAACTTCAACCGGGTCGCTCAATTGGCCCAAGCGGAGTATTTCAAGTGGGCGGCTAGCGACGACCTCTGTGAACCGACGTTTGTGGAACGCTGTGTCGCGGTATTGGAAGCCGATCGATCGATTGTGTGTTGTCACTCGCGCACGCGCAAGATTGATGCTGATGGGAAAGTGCTAACCCATCTGCCCGATCCGACGGTGGCCAGCAGCCAGTTTCTCGCCGCACCGCGTGCCAGCCGGCGCTTTGGCAACGTGCTGCTGCATTGTGGCTGGGCCGCACGCAGTTACGGTGTCATTCGTCGCGAGTTGCTCATGCGGACACCGTTGATTCAGCCGTACTATGGCAGTGAAAAGGTCTTGATGGCGGAGCTGGCGTTGTTGGGTCGCTTCCATGACCTGCCTGAAACGCTGTTCAACCAGCGGATTCACGAAGGGGCATCCTCGAACCTAGAGAACGCTGAGCAGCAGCAATACTTTTTCTCGCCGCGTCTGGCCACACGTCGCAACTTCCCCCGACTGAAGACGCTGCAAGGCTACTATCAAGCGGTTCGCCGCGTTCGTCTCCCGTTCGCGGAGCGGGCACGCTGTCTGTTCTGGATCACCCGTTACCTCATGCAGGTCAACAAGTGGAATGCGGCGGCGCGCAGCGTTCTGGACGGCAAGGGAAACGGCGCGGCGGGAAGAGAGCTTGTCGTTACGCAAGAATCGGCCCAGGCCTTGAGCACTTGTATTAAGAGCGAAGTCGGCGTTTGAAGATATCCACAAACATACGCAGTGAGATGAGGAACCCAACAACATGTCCACGCTGACTGAATCATTCCCCAACGCGAATCGGCCCACAACACCGCACGTCACCGTCGATCCGACGGTGTCCATCAGTCCCCTCGCGGACCAAGTCCATTGTCCACTCTGTCGATCGTCGCGATTGACGGATTTCTTCGAGGTCCCGGCCTTGCCCGTTTTCGTGTGCGTCTTGTACGACTCGCCCGAGGAAGCTCGTCGCGCCCCCATGGGTCGCATTCAATTGAGCTACTGCGGCGACTGTGGCTTCGTCTTCAATCGCGCCTTCGAACCGGAGAAGGTGCTCTTTCAACCTGGCTACAATCCCTCCCTCACCCATTCGAGCACGTTTCGCGAGTTCATGCGGTCACTCGCCGAGCGGTTGATCACGCGTTACAACCTGCACGGCCGAAACATCATTGAGGTCGGCTGTGGCGAAGGCTACTTTCTAAGTTTGCTCGCGAATTTGGGCGGGAATGCTTGCGTGGGCTTTGACCCAACCGTTGGCACTCCGGGAGCTTTGTCCGTGGATCGCGGCTCCGTTCTCCTGGAGCGAGATTATTACACCACGCAGCGGGCCGATCTGCCGTGTGACTTCCTTTGCTCACTATCGGTCATGGAGGCCTTGCCGCAGCCCCAGGAGTTTGTCGCGAGCCTGCTCGCCACGCTCGGTGCTCGTCGCGTCGAGGGCTACTTCGAGATCTACAACGGCTACGGCGCGATCCAACGACAACAGACGTGGAGCATCCTCTACGAACAGTGCAATTACTTCAGCGTCCAGACCTTCGCCACGCTCTTTTCCAGCAACGGCTTCGTCATCCGCGATCAGGGATTGTGCTACGAATCGGGTGAGTACGTTTTCGTCGAAGCCCTGTCACCCGGAGAGGCTGTGAAAGAATTGGGACAGGCACCTCGCAACGACGCGAAATCCTTGCAATACACCGACATCCGCTCGGAGCCAGTCCCATTTTTTCACAGCCCCGGACAGAACAGCGGTAGCTCGAATCCTCGAGCGACCAATGACGAGTGCCCTGAAGCTATTCAGCGTTTCCAATCGACGCATCAGCGGTCGCTAGATGCTTGGAGCGAAGTTCTCGATGATCACTCGCGTCGTGGACAAACCGTTGTGGTCTGGGGTTCCGGAGGCAAGGGGATGCATTTTCTGACAGCCTTCCGCGATGCGCCGGCCATCCAGTGTGTTGTGGATATCAATCCCCAGCGGCAGGGCAAGTTCATACCTGGCACGGCGCACCGCATCGTCGGGCCTGAAGCCCTTGTTGAACTTCAACCCGACACGGTCATTATCACGAACCCTGTCTATCAAGAAGAGATTAAGCGACAAGTGCAACAACTCGGACTGAACCCAAGTTTCCTTCTGGCCTAAAGGTCGCACGCACTCCGATGCCGACATCCATGCTTAACGCGAACTCCAATAACGCACTCCCGAACGCGCGGACAACCGCCATCGTGGGCACACAATCTCCGCGTCTGACGCGTGGAAGCATGCGCATCGCGATGCTTCAGAACGTCGACTGGGGTGGAATGTGCGCGATTGCCGATCAGACGGTCGTCAGTGGCACGCGATTTTTGGTCACGATCCTCGTAGGGCGTTTGTGCGGGCCGGGCGATCTGGGAATCTATGTGCTCGCCTTCGCCCCGCTCGTTTTGTCCGGCTGTTTGTTCGAGGCCCTGGTGACCACACCGTTCATCGTTCTCGGAGCGCGGATGCCTACTCGGCAGCGTCAGAGGTATGCGGCCGTCTCACTTGTACTGGGTGCGTTGGTCGCGGCCTTCGCGATGTTGGTCGTCGTGGCCATCGCAGGAGGACTCTTTCTGTGGTCAGCGAATCCGCGTCTGGCGCAGGCCCTGTTGGTGGCCAGTGTCTGCATACCTTTCACTCTGTTACTGGAGTTTACTCGCCGCTACGCCTTTGCCCACGTGCGGTTTCACGAAGCACTGGCCTTGGATGTCACCGCCACCGTACTTCAACTGAGCACTTTGGCGCTCTTGGTGTTCAGTCAGACTCTATCACCGTACACCGCGTTAGCCGGGGTCGGCGTCTCGGCGGCTGGCGTGGGCGGAATGTGGCTGTGGCTCCATCGTGACCTGTTAACCAAGAGTCTCCGAGGACTGCGCCGCTACGGCCAACACAACTGGTCGTTTGGCAAATGGCTAGCCGCCAGCCAGTTGACTGGATCCGTACATGGCCATTCGCTCCATTGGTTACTGGTGGCGTTCACCACGACGATCGAGACGGGTTTGTTCGCCGCCTCGCAGACTCTGTTCCTGCTGAGCAATCCACTGTTATTGGGCAGCCGCAATGCACTTGGAGCACGCGCCGCGGTGGCGTATGCCGAGGGTGGACCAGCGTCCGTTCGCGCTCTGATCCATCGCGCCGCGGCCATCCTGTTGGGACTGCAAGCGACCTTCACGATCGTGTTGGTAGTGGGCGCGGGACCGATTGTGAAGCTGATCTTTGGGAAGCAATTCGAGGCCCAACCCGCGATCGTCGCCTTGATCGGTTGCTGTACGTTGGCCTGGGCTGTCAATGTTGCCTCCAGCAGTGCGGTGGTCGCCATGCGACGCAGTGATGTGGGCTTTCGCTCGGCCGTCCTGGGGTTGCTAACCACGCTGGGGACCGGTGTGCTTCTGATCCCATACTGGGGAGGTCTCGGGGCCGCGTGTGCCTTGCTCTGTGGCAGCCTGGTCGCCACGGTGATCCAGTGGTTGATTTTTTTGCGGCTAACGGGTGAATGTGAAGGCGAGGTTGCGGCATGAACATCGACGTGACGAAAATGGAAGACCTCACCGCCGGTGACCTGCTCGCCTGGCAGGCACTGCAACGCGCGAACGCGGATTGCGACAGCCCCTTCTTGCACTATCAGTTCGCTCGTTGTGTGAGCCGTGCGCGGGACGATGTGCATGTGGCAGCGCTGCGCGATCAAGACGACGTCCTGGGCTACTTTCCGTTCCAACGCGACCAGCGGGGCAGCGGCTGTGCGCTAGCCCTTCCATTGACCGATCATCAGGGACTGATCGGTCCCTCCGACCTGTCGCTCGACGGACAACAACTGCTTCGGGCCTGTAACCTGACGACACTGCATTTTGATCATCTGCTGGCTTCGCAAGCGATGTTTCAGCCATTTCACAGTCGCCTGGATGATTCACCCTTCGTCGATCTGAGCGAGGGGTATGCCGTGTATCGCCAACGCCTGGAACAAAGTGGCAGCTCGCTCTTCTCGCAGATTGATCGCAAGGCCAGAAAAGTCCAACGTGAACTGGGACCGCTACGACTGGAGTGGCACGATGGCTCCACGACGATTGTGGACACGTTGCTGCAGTGGAAGCGACAACAGCT
>JBGTHH010000711.1:0-3093 GCA_041746275.1 Pirellulaceae bacterium
AACCGAAGCTGAAGCGTTCTTCACTGCCGCCGGTTACCACAAATGTGACAACTAATACGAAATTGAAGACCATCATGGCGAGCGTTGCGTGTTTGAATAAGTACGACGCGTCGGCTTCGTGGCGAAATCGCAAGGCGATCAACAGCCCGAGGATCCAAAGCGAGAGCAAACTGACGGCCTGACCAATCGATAATCCACGCAGCGGCGACCAAAGCGCGGACACAAAGGCCCAACCGATATAGACGGCCAGGGGTGCGAAGTACCACTGGATCACTCTCCAGCGATCGCCTCGTTGAGTCGTGAGCAGCGAACCACTCAAAGCGGCAATGCAGACGAGTCGTACAAGAAGCTTGACTTTGGCAAACATATCCGCGCCGGCGGCATCGGTCATGTTCTCGCGATCCCACGGCGTGAACGTTCCCAGGATCATCAACCAGATGACCAGCGCCGGGATCGCCAATTCATGCCAACGGCGCATCGTTGGCGCGGCTGGCTCCCGTTGGGTATCCCAGGCACTTTCTTCGGCAATCACGTTACAGTCCGCGACACGGTTAAAGGAACTCTCTCAGTTAAATACATACGTCATTGCCAGCGCGATGATTTGTCTTTCTCATGTTCGGAGCTACGTTGGAGAGAGTCGTTTGTTTCCGCAGTAATGGGTTCGCTAGATCGTCGAGGTGATATCGTGAAAGTCGTTTTATTCTGTGGTGGTTTGGGGATGCGGCTACGAGAGTTCTCCGAATCGATTCCTAAGCCGATGGTTCCGATTGGTTACCGACCGATTCTGTGGCATTTGATGAAGTACTATGCCCACTACGGGCATCGCGAGTTCATTCTGTGCCTCGGCTGGAAGGCCGATGTCATCAAGCAGTACTTTCTGAACTACAACGAATGTCAATCGAATGACTTCGTGTTGTCCTCGGGAGGAGCCAAGGTCGACCTCCTCAGCCGTGATATCCAGGACTGGAAGATCACGTTCGTCGACACGGGGAATAACTCCAATATCGGCGAGCGGCTCCTGGCCGTGCGGCCGTACCTCGAAAATGACGAAACGTTTCTCGCGAATTACTCCGACGGCTTGTCCAATGTCGATCTGAGTCAATTGGTTGCCTTTCACCACGAGCGAAAAGCCGTAGCCACGTTCATGTCGGTGCGTCCGACTCACACCTTTCACCAAGTGGGGATGACGCCCGACGGGACCGTCACCGAGATTACGGGGCTGGCGGCGGCGGATCTCTGGATGAACGCGGGCTACTTCGTGTTCCAGCGCGAGATCTTCGATGCGATCGAACCGGGCGATGAACTGGTGGAAGCACCTTTTCAGCGGTTGCTGGCTCGCAGGCAGCTATCGTCGATGCGTTACGAAGGCTTCTACGCCTGCATGGACACGTTCAAGGAGAAGCAGTCGTTGGACGACATGCATGCCGCCGGTCGGACTCCTTGGGAGGTCTGGAAGCCACGCATCATGCCGATGCTCGACAGCGGCGTCCTGCAAACTTCCCTGTCGTCCCGCTTGGCTTAGTTCGGTGTCTCGGAAAATGGGTGACCTCTGAACTCGTAGTGAGACCATGATGCTGCAACTGCACGATGTTAACTCGCTCCTTTGTCTGGGCGCGCATCCGGACGATATTGAGATCGGCTGTGGAGCTTCGGTCGCGCAAATGGCCCGAGCCTTTCCCGAAGCCGCGATCACCTATGTGGTCCTCAGCGGCTCGCCGGTAAGGGCGCGCGAAGCTGAACAAGCTGCCTGCCGCTTATTCCCTAACGCTTGCCAACTGCGAGTGGTCCCGCGGAACTTTCGGGACAGCTACTTTCCTTATGACGGCGGCGAACTCAAGGACTTCTTCCATCAACTGGCGTCCGAAGTGTCACCCGACGTGATCTTCACGCATCGGCGCGACGATCTGCATCAGGACCATCGTGTCGTCGCGGAGCTGACGCACAATGCCTTTCGCGCGGCCTTGGTTTTGGAATACGAGATTCCGAAATACGACGGCGATTTGGCGACACCCAACGTCTATGTACCGGTCACTCGGGAAGCGGCCACGGAGAAGATCGCCAACATCATGGAATCGTTCCCGTCGCAGCACGACAAACGCTGGTTCACGGCGGACACGTTCTGGGCGACGCTCCGATTGCGAGGCATCGAATGTCACTCCGCGAGCGGCTTGGCGGAAGGCCTGCATTGCCGCAAGGTTCAGCTCAGCCTTGGCTAAGCTCACGTGCGAGCCACTGGCTATTGGCTGGAGCCGACTCGATAGCATCGTTCGCCGCGGAGCTTCTGCCTTCACATGGCTCGATCTGGCCAACCAAGCTAGACTAAGAGCCTGTTTACTGGTCAAGGAGAAGCTCCGTCATGCGTTGGATCTGTCTGTTGCCGCTACTAATCACGGTCCCTGTGAGCGGCGCTGAGCCGCCGCGCGTCGATCGTCCGACTTATGCGAGCGTGCTGGTGGAGGGAGTGCCTCACGTGCCACAGAAGCCCGACTTCTGCGGCGAAGCCTGTGCGGCCATGTATCTGGCGAAGTTGGGCGTGGCGATGGATCAGGATTTTGTGTTCGATCAGTCGGGCTTGGATCCGCTTCATGGTCGCGGCTGCTACACGCGCGAACTCGCGACGGCGTTGCGGCGGATCGGCTTTCAGACGGGCGACGTGTGGTATCGCGTTTCCGCCGCTGATACGGAACGTCAGCTCGAGACGATGTTTCGCGCCCTGCATACGGATCTGGTGGCGGGAGTGCCGTCCATTCTCTGCATGCGCTACGACGACCGCGGCACTGCGTCGGAACATTTTCGTTTAGTTCTGGGCTACGACGCGCGAACGGATGAAATCATCTATCACGAACCGGCGCTGCGTCAGGGAGCCCATCAGCGGATGCGGCGCGACGTTCTGTTTCAGTTGTGGCCCCTGAAGTACGACTCGCAGCAATGGACCATCGTCCGCCTGCGGCTGAAGCCCGGCCAACTGATTGAGGGTCGAACCGCGACCACGCTGACCGATGCGGACTATGCCCAACACATCCGGCGACTGAAAGAGCAACTGCTTGGCCTTCGTGATCGCCAAACCGAGTTGGCCAAGCAACGCGACGCCGA
>JBGTHH010000712.1:0-3463 GCA_041746275.1 Pirellulaceae bacterium
TCGCCACCAAGATGCTGGAACTCGCTGAATCCGAGCTCACGCGCGGTCTCAAATCGCGACAACTGTTCGCGAATGCGATCACGGACGAAGAAATCCAGTATCGTCAGCTCATGGTCGACAAGGCGAAGCTGGAAATCGAGCAAGCCGAACATGAAACGAACCAAGCGATGTTGAGAGTGCGTTCCCATGAGAACGACGTGCGCACCGCCCAGCGACAACTCGATCGCTGTTCGATCGTCGCGCCTTTGGCGGGCGTAGTCATGCAGATCAATCGTCGAGTCGGAGAGTGGGTCGATCCGGGACAGCCGGTGCTGCGCATCGTGCGGATTGATCGCCTGCGCGCGGAAGGTTTCGTCCAAGCACCGCAGTTGGCCACCATCGCCGTGGGGCACCCTGTGAGCTTACGAGTCGAATCACCTGAGTTGAGCTCACAGGACTTTACCGGTGTGTTGAAGTTCATCAGCCCGGAGATCAATCCCGTCGACGGCCGAGTTCGCGTTTGGGCCGAGGTCGACAACGCTCGGCTCGTGTTGCGTCCAGGGATGCGCGCTCGCATGATCATTCATCCCGGTTCCGTCACTCCCGCACGCAGTAGCGAATAACCGAGGCGGATTCATGTTGGCAGCATCATCCACTCGCGAGCACCCCGCTGCCCCGATGACACTGGCTGCGGAGCAACCGTTGCCACTGCGATTGCGACGCGATCTGCTCTTCCGCCAAGTCCAGTTTGGACAACGCACCTTCTGGAATGTGAAGGACCCGGTCACGCTCCGCTATTTCCAATTGCGCGAGGAAGAGTATTTCATCCTGACGGCTTTGAACGGCCATGCCACACGGGAGGAGATTCGAGAACGCTTCGAGCGACGTTTTGCTCCACTCCGGCTGGGCGCGTCGCAATTCCAGACCTATCTCGAATCGCTCTTTGCTCAGGGGCTGGTCATCCGTCAGGCGACCGGCCAGGGTGACGGATTGCTCCGGCGTCACCAGCAGCTTCTCCGTCGGCAACGTCTCGATTCGCTGACCGGAATTCTGGCGATCCGCTTTCGCGGCGTGGATCCAGAACGCTGGCTGCGCGCGGTTTATCCCACGTGTCGCTGGCTGTTCTCGTGGTGGAGTCTGACCGCGATGCTCGCGATGGTCGTCGCGGCGTTGGTGTTGGTCGCGGTGCAGTTTCACGTGATGCTGGAGCGGCTTCCCGATTTACCGACGTTTTTCCAAGTCCGCAATTTGACCTGGATCGCGTTGACGATTGGGGCAGCGAAGGTTTTGCATGAATTGGGTCACGCGTTGACCTGCAAGCACTTTGGCGGATCGTGCCATGAATTGGGAGTCATGCTGCTGGTGTTCACGCCGTGTCTGTACTGCAATGTGTCGGATGCTTGGATGATGAACAACAAATGGCATCGCATCGCCATTAGTGCCGCCGGCATCGTCGTCGAGGTTGTTTTGGCGGCGCTCTGCACGTTCTTGTGGTGGTTCAGTGAGCCAGGTCTTCTGAACACGATCTGTTTGAACGTGATGATCGTTTGTTCCGTGAACACCTTGCTGTTCAATGGAAATCCATTATTGAGATACGACGGCTACTACGTTTTGGCCGATTTGGTGGAAGTGCCCAATCTCAGCCAGCAAGCGGCCACCCTTTGGAAAAACACCTGGGCCACTTGGTGCCTGGGCGTTCGCTCGCCACGTGAGCGGTCGCTGCCGACGCGGGCTCGATCGTTGCTGTTGAGTTACGCGATCGCGGCCGCAGTTTATCGTGTCACGGTGATGATCGCCATTTTCTGGTTCTTGCATCTCGCGTTGCGTCCGTATGGCTTGAGTGTCCTAGCGACGTCCTTGGCGGTGCTGTTGGTGGGGACAATGGTTTGGCGCGGCGGCCGGAATCTGACTCGCTACACGCGGCATACGCTGAAGAGCGGTCAACTGCACAAGGGCCGTGCCGCGCTGTCGTTGGTCATCGGGTTAAGCCTGTTGGGATTCGGGTTGTGGGTTCCGTTGCCTCGGTCAGTGGTCGCCCCGGTAGTCGTCGAGCCATTGAATGCACAGCGCGTGTTCGTGACGGTCAGGGGACGAATTCCACGTGCCGAGTCCGATCGTCCCGTTGTCGCCGCCGGTGACCTGGTCCGCCAAGGCGATCCCTTGGTGCATCTGGAGAATCCGGCCTTGGAAGACCAGGTCGAGCAACTACGCGGCGAGCTCGATACGCTCCGCTTGCGTGTCACGACGTTGAAGTTGATGCGCATACAAGATCAACAAGCAGGCGATCAGCTTCCCGCCGCGGAACAGGCACTCCTGCATCTTGAATCGCAACTGAAGCACCGCCAGCGTCAGCAATCGCAGTTAGTCTTGACGGCACCGATCGCGGGAATTGTCCTGCCAGATCAGCGACTACAGTCGTCGTCGCCATCAGGTGAATTGAGCTACTGGTCGGGAACTCCACTCGATGCCGAAAATGTTGGTTGCACCTTGGAGAACGGCACGACCTATTGCCTGATTGGCGATCCGACGCGACTGGTTGGTGTCGCCGTGGTCGACCAAGCGGACATCGAGCTGGTTCGCGCGGGACAAATCGCCCGCCTCTGGTTGAGGCAACTACCTGGTCAACGATTGGACGGAGTGGTCTCCGACATCTCCGCCAGCCCTATGGAGGAAGTCCCCTCCATGCTCTTGCCCACCGGTGACCTGCCGCTCGCCCACGACGAACCCGGAGCCAGCCAACCGGCCAGTGCGTCGTTCTATGTTCACGTTGCCTTACCCACGCCGAGCTCGCGAATCCCGCTACGCAGTACCGGTTGGGTCAAGATCGCCACCGAACCCGAATCACTGGCTCGACGGATTTACCGGTATCTAGCTCGCACCATCCGCTTCTTCTAACCAACTACCCACGAGCTCGTTCATTGGGATCAGCAAGGGATCGAGCAGGTTTCTGCAGGGGCACGGAGATTGCGTCATTCGCCATCGCCACCTCTTAAGTGGCGTGCCTGGACCTCACGTTTGGCCTGTAAAAGCCGCTCGGTATAGGACTCCACCTCTTGGCCGATCGGGTTAGCGTTTGTCGGTTCCGGTAAAGCCTTCGGTAAGGCAGCCGGAATGGTGGAAGGTCCGCCAGTACCGCTGGCGTCATTCTCGACGTTGTCGTCGAAGCGGACGGTGGCTGTCCGTTGCTCCACCTCCCGTGCGATCGTCACTTTTCGATCGCGTAACCGTTCCATGCGATCGTTCAGGGCGGAAGGTTCGACACGTTGGCGAAATCGCATAGCCCATCGCACAATTGGCGTCGGATCGAATACCACTCGTCTGGTCACGACGTCGAAAAAGAACACGCTGGTGGCGAACAGCAGCAAGTAGGGCCAGGCGTCGTGCAGAGTGATCGCCGCAGCCAACGTCGGACGGAACGTGTCGAAGGGTTGAACGTCGTTTGGCTGAGGGTTCAAGCTTTCCTTTTCAAAGAGCAAGCCGGGTT
>JBGTHH010000713.1:0-6128 GCA_041746275.1 Pirellulaceae bacterium
TACACCGCTGGCTGGCGTGGGCCTTTGGCTTTGGCGACGAGCACCGACTTGAAGCAATGGACACGTCCGCAGCTCGGTTTGCTGGAGGACAATCTGCTGCTCGCCAAGGGCCATGATGCGGGAGGGGACAACAGTGTCTGGCTCGACCTCGCGGCGAACGATGCGCGCATCAAGTTTCTGACCGATCGCGGGAAGGATGGGCACTTCCTGCAGACATCATCCGACGGCCGCGAGTGGATCAAGTCCGGGCCAACCGGCAAGGCGGGCGACTACTGCTCGATCTTCCACAATCCGTTCCGCAACGTGTGGTGTTACAGTATCAAGCAAGGTGGCAAGCACGGTCGCAATCGCTGGTATCACGAGTCTCCGGATTTCATGACAGGTGCGGATTGGTCGAAGTCCGTCTTCTGGGCCAATGCCGACCGACTGGACGAAGCTGATGCACAAATCGGCGATCCCGCGCAGCTCTACAGCCTCAGCGCGGTGGCCTATGAAAGTGTCATGCTGGGCATGTTTCAGATTCACCTCGGCCCCGACAACCGCATTTGCAATGAGGGCAAATTCCCCAAGACGACCGAACTCAAACTCGGCTTCAGCCGCGATGGCTTTCACTGGCATCGACCCGATCGACGTCCCTTCATTGCCGCCACACGACGTGAAGGCGACTGGGATCGCGCCTACCTCCACACCACCACCGGCGTGTGTGCGGTACTGGACGATCAACTGGTCTTTCCCTACTGTGCCTATTCCGGCATCGCTCCCAATGGCACGCGCGGGATGTACACCGGCGGTGCCATTGGATTGGCCACTCTGCGCCGAGATGGCTTTGCTTCCATGGATGCGGGTGACACGCGCGGAGTACTGCAAACACACTCCGTGAGGTTCAACGGCAGTCACCTCTTTGTGAACTTCGACGCGCCGCGGGGTGAGTTGCTCGTAGAGGTAATGGACGAGAGCGGCAGAGTGCTCGCCACCTCGCGGCCCGAATCGGGTAACTCGACCAAACAACGCATCGCATGGGACGAGGAGTCCGACCTATCCCGCTGGATCGGCAAACCCGTGCGTTTCCGGTTTACGCTTGTCCGTGGATCTCTATATGCCTTCTGGATCACACCGGACGAGAACGGTGCCAGCCATGGATACGTTGGCGCGGGTGGCCCGGATTTCGATGGAGTGCGTGACCTACCGCGTCGTTGAAATGGTCGTTTGAGACAGCCCTGACAAGGACGCGAGCCGTTCGACGTGCCGCTACCTTCATTCTTCGTTTGACAAAGCGACTACCGCGCGTCGAGCCCATCGCTTGTATACTGGCAGCGTTGGCTCCACAATCGCGAGCCTAATTCGTGGAGGTATCGCGAGTCCTCGACGGCGTCCCGCCAGCGCGTGGGAATCGCGCTGCTGCCCAAACGAGCGCCCAGCACCGAACCAGTGATGGTTCCAAGCGAATCGGAATCGCCATCGGTGTTGATCGCCATGAGCACGGCTCGGGTGAAGTCATCGGGCGATTTCCACACACAGTACATGGCACTAGCCACGGCTTCGTCGCCCACCCAGCCTTCTCCCAAACCGCCGTCGACCAATACTTCCTCAGGTGGTTTGGTTAGCAGCGTGGGGATTTTGCGCCACAACGTGGTGAAATCGTCCGAGGCTTGACAGCACCGCGCGTCGATCTCTGCGTGAATCCGCTGCGGCTCCGCACCGGTCAGAGCCAGCGCCACCATGAGTGCCCCCGCAGCGGCGGCTTCCACTGCGGCTGGGTGTCCGTGCGTGAGCAGGCTCGACATACGAGCCACCTCGGCCACTTGATCGAGATCCTGGTAGTACAAACCAATCGGAGCGACGCGCATCACACTGCCACAGCCTTTCGAGTCCGCGATGCCAGCGCTGCGCCAATGAATGCCACGAGCGAGATTGGCGCAGCCGGCCAGGCATGTCCCGCCGGGTGCTCGATTGTTCCGCTCCGACTCGGACCACAAGACAAACTGCCGAGCCATTTCGGTCATGAGCCGGTCGAGATCTGATTGGCCGACTCGCAACAGCGCTTCCGCGACGGCAATGGTCATCTGGGTGTCGTCGGTGAATGTCCCGGGTGGATGATCGGGCCCAACGAACGCGGGACGCGAGAAACGCGGATCTTTGAGGGAAATGAAGTCGGTGATGCCATCTGGACCGATCTCCGCCAAGAGCTGCTTGCGCCGGCGAAACTCCGCCGGATATCCCAAGGCGTCGCCAATCGCTAGACCGACAATCGATCCCACGAAGTTCGTTTCGTCTGGCTTCAACATGGTCAGTCTCATTGGTGATGGCGTGATTGAAAGAACATCATCGCGTTCTCTCGGACCGCGAGCGATCCGGGTGGTCGGATTGTAGATTGTGGGACATCGCGAAACAAACGCGGTTGCCATCGCAGAAAATATGTTCGGTGCTTGTCAAGCGATCTGATACAGTTCTTGACGATCGAGGGACAAGCCGGTTGCTTTAATCTTCGCTTGCTCCGTCGTTCCAGACCGATTGATCGGATCTTACAATTATTCGTGAAACACTCGGCGGCTGCGTGGGTTCAATGGGGATTCAGGGATCCTCGACCCCAGTCCGCACGCCGCGAAGGCTTTTTACCATCCCTGACAGGAGGTTCCTTATGAGTTTCATTGAATCCGCCGCTAGCCGCCGCCGGTTTCTTCAATCAACCACGTTGGCTGCGAGTTGGCTGGCCGTTCCGGGATTATTTGCCGAAGAGCTGGCTCGCACCGCCGCAATGACCGAGGGACCGTTCTACCCCGATAAGCTGCCGCTGGATACCGATAATGATTTGCTGGTGGTGAACGATGCGATCACCCCCGCCGTAGGTGAAATTACTTATCTGACTGGGCGCGTGCTGACCACGAGCGGGGCACCGATCCGCAATGCGTTTGTCGAGATTTGGCAAGTCGATAACCAAGGCTCGTATATCCACAGCCGCGGCGCGGGTACGATGGGCCGCGACGACCAGTTTCAAGGCTACGGTCGTTTTCTGACCGACTCGAAGGGGCAGTATTTCTTCCGCACGATCAAGCCGGTTCCTTATGGAGTGGGCAACATCTCGCGCACACCTCATATCCACTTTGGCGTGAGCAAGAAGGGGCAACGGATTTTCACGACTCAGATGCTGATCAAGGGACATCCTCAGAATGCCCAGGACGGTTTGTTTCAGAGCATTCGCGATCCGCAAGCACGGGAGACGATCCTCGCCGACTTCGTGCCACTGCCCGATTCAAAGCATGGCGAACTCGCCGCGAACTTCGATATCGTGCTCGGCCGGACGGTTGAGGAATTGGAAGATGGCACGCTTCGCGAGGGTATTGGTAAGCCCGAGGTGCGGGGCGGACGTCGCCCTGGATAGTCCGATCGTCCACAAGAGAGTGAAGTCAACAAATCTGAGGATGCAAGAACGTTCTCAAGCACCAGATTGGTCCAGCACACGAGTTGGACATTCGTTCCTACGGAGGTCGTGAAGATGTTGATGTCCCTGCGTTGTCGCTGGTTCGGTTTCACTTGGATAGCTGTTCTCAGCTTGCTGCCCGCGATCGATGCGGCGGACTGGACGCGATTTCGTGGTCCCAACGGATCGGGTGTCAGTGCGGACAGCACCGCGTTGCCCACGACGTGGAGTGACAAAGAGAACTTGAAGTGGAAGGTCGCCTTGCCCGGTCCGGGTTCGTCGAGCCCGATTGTGGTGGGTGATCGAGTCTATGTGACCTGTTGGTCGGGATACGGCGTCACACGAGGCAATCCGGGCGATCAGTCGCAATTGCGCCGTCATCTGATTGCGATGGATCGAAACACCGGAAAGACGATTTGGTCGAAAGCTATCGAGCCCGTATTGCCGGAAGACAACTACGGCGGGATGTTCGCCGAGCATGGATATGCCTCCCACACGCCGGTCTCGGACGGCGAACGCATTTACGTTTACTTCGGCAAGACGGGAGCCTTGGCGTTTGACCTGGATGGCAACCAACTTTGGAAGACTGCGATTGGGACCGAGTCCGACGGGCGGGGCTGGGGGTCGGCCTCGAGCCCTGTGCTGTATAAGAATTTGGTCATCGTTACGGCGAGTGCCGAGAGTCAAGCCGTAGTAGCGCTGGACAAGCTGACAGGCAAGGAAGTGTGGCGACAAGAAGCCGCCGGTCTGGCGTCGACTTGGGGCACGCCCGTGCTGGTTGAAATCGATGAAAGTCGCACTGACTTGGTGCTGGGCGTTCCTTATGAAGTCTGGGCCTTCAATCCCGAGAACGGCAAGTTGCGTTGGTTCTGCCAAGCCATGGAAACCGATTCGTACTGTTCCAGCGTCGTGGCCAGCGACGGGATCGTCTATGGAATCGAGGGACGTGGCGGCGGTTCGATCGCGATTCGCACCGGAGGGCAGGGGGATGTGACCGAGTCGCATGTGGTTTGGTCAGGACGCGAGGCCAACCGGATCGGCACACCCGTAATCCACGAAGGCAGGATTTACTTTTTCTCCAATGGCATCGCTAACTGTATCGATGCCAAAACCGGCAACAAAATCTACCAGTCGCGGCTCGAAGGCGCGGCGGGAGCGGCCAATCGCGGTGGAGCCGATTCAGGTCGGCCCGGAGGCGGTGGTGGTCGTGGCGGACGCGGCGGGCAAGATTACTCGTCGCCAATCATCGCGGACGGCAAAGTATACTTCACCTCGCGGTCAGGCAACATGTTCGTGCTGCGCGCGAGTGACAAGTTCGAGCAGTTGGCCACGAATCGCGTGACTAGCGCCAGCGAGGACTTCAGCGCCACGCCCGCCGTGAGCGACGGTCAACTGTTCATCCGCTCGGACAAGCACTTGTATTGCATCGCCGCGCCATAGCCAAGCCGATCCTCGAACTCGAAGACAGAAACACTCGCATTCAGCAGCCAGCGGAGACTTGTCCGGACTACGGTACGCGCAGGTCGGCGGGTAGCGATCGATTGATTTTCCAATCGTCCAAGTTCAGCCTGCGCACGCCGCCGGGATTGTTGTGAGATTTCGCTTCTCGATGCAGCTCGATTTCGACACGCTCGGGTAACAAGCCGCCGGGAGGAATCGGGAAGACGCCGATACTGCGTGGAGCCCAATTCGCGTCCTCGATCTTCCCTTGGCCTCGCCGAGTCCGATCAATGGCCACGGATTGTAAAAACAATTCGTAGACGCTGACATCATACAGCGGCTCCGACGGCAAGTCGTACACCAATTGCTCGACTTGCGGTGGCGTGAACCGCCCGGCGAATTCGAACGTTTCCATCAACTGGCCGCCCGCGTCCCGATCAAGCGTCACATCCCGCGACTCGCCAGGGGGAATCTGCAGACGCAGCGGTTGATGCGGTGCTCGCAAGTCGGTCACCATGACCCATAGCTCGCGAGTATGATCGTTGTGCAAGATGACCTGGGCCGGCGGCAAGGCGACGTTGGAAAGGATCTCGCGGGTGACCATGTGTCGCGCGAACGTGGGACCGGGTGCGAGCACGGTGGCGTGCCACATCGCGGTCGGATCAAGTCGCGCGGCGACCAGCAGTCCGTGACGGTCGATCGCAAAGCAACCGGGACCAGCATAAGGCACGAAATACACGGGCGAGTAAGGTCGGAAGCCGCGACTAATCAAATGGCGTGTCCAAGCTCCCGTTGCCTCCGTCGCGCTCCACGCGTACCAATTGCCGTCCGCTAACGTGGCCGAGACGTTCAACATCCCGTTGGCGTAGCCTGCGGCGAGTGGCATTCCAGGATTCATGTTCAGTTCCGGCAGTTGAACGTGGTTCCAGCGTCCAGGGCCAGAAGTCTCGTACAAAAGTTCGACTTGGCGACTCGCGCCGACACCCAACAGATGCACGGAGCGCTGATTGGTTCCAGGAGCCGTCGCTCTCAAGGCCGCCAAGTGGCCACCGGGTGAAAAGTCACGAATCGGCAACCCCTCGAAATCACGTGGATCGTCGCGCAGCCATTGTCGACCTTGCCGCACATAACCGCGGAGCACACCCTGCCGATCGACGATGAACAACCGCTCATCGGCCAGCAGCGCGAAGGGGCTGCCCGGAATCAACTCGTCCGCCTCGCTCTCGACATAGTGATCGAGATCCTGGGTGTCGAGCCGCACCTTCGCCAC
>JBGTHH010000714.1:0-7915 GCA_041746275.1 Pirellulaceae bacterium
CAAAGCTCTCGGAAAAAGGGTTCGCAGATGCACCGGCGACGTTTCGCAAAACGAAGATGCCGGAATATCGCGATGGTTCTCCGAATCCAGAGGCGCGAGTCCTGGGGGGCGTCCTCGTGCGCGGCCGCATCGAACGCGAGATCACCGTGAACCTCGTCGCGCTTCGAGGCATTTGCGGCTCGGACGGTCCTTCGGGCGAGGAAACCAAAGCCATTCGCAAGTATCTCCTCGGCCTGACTCTCCTGGCAGCAACTGTCGATATCGAACTGTTCCTCCGCGAAGGCTGCAACCTGCGCTTTGTGGATAAGGACGACTCGTGGTTCTCGGTCCCACGGCGCGGTACGCCTAGTCGCGTTGACATGACTAATGGTCAGGCCCGCCCGCTGATTCTTGATCTGGCTGTCGCCGGCCGTAACCACTTCAAAGAGAAGTGGCCGCAGGATCTAAAGCTTGAGCACGACTTCAGTCTGGCCGAAGCCAAGAGACTCCTCGCAAAGAAGGACGACGATGCAACGGAAGAGGACAAGTGATGTCAAAGGCACTACTTATTTCCGTTCGTTTGCACGATGGTCGCTACCACGGCCTGGGAGAAGAACTTCCTGCGCCGGCAAGATTGTTTCAGGCGCTCATCGCCGGTGCTGGTCTTTCGGGGCCGTTGTCGAATGATGCGGTCGTGGCGCTCGAATGGCTGGAACGTCTTGATCCACCGTTAATCGCCGCGCCTCGGATGTGGGGTGGCCAATCACTCACGAACTACGTTCCGAACAACGATTTGGACACCGTTGGCGGAGATCATCGTCGTATTGGTTCGGTGAAGACATCCAAAGTCGTCAAGCCGAAGCTCTTTGACGCGGAGATTCCGATTTTGTTCTCCTGGCCGTTTACTCCCGATGAAACCTCGGATGTCGAATCTGCAACAATCTGTGATTTAGCAGACCGTCTGTATCAGTTCGGCCGAGGTGTGGACTTCGCCTGGGCTTGGGGCGAAATTCTTGCTCAAGAAGCGTTTGAATCACAACTCGTCGCCTATCCCGGCAGAGTGTATCGGCCGACCCGAAGCGGAGCAGGCGCCACAGTTGCCTGCCCCCAGGCAGGATCGTGGCGCAGCCTTCAGGAGCGACATGAACGGGGCGGTCGGCGATTCTTGGCAGTTGGCAAGGGCAAAACCCCTAAGTACCAATTCACCCAAGCACCGAAGCCCCGCTTTGCTCAAGTCGCCTATGACAGCCCACCGGTCCGCTTCGTGTTTGAACTCCGTTCGACAGCGAGCGAGTCTGCATTCGCTCCCTGTCCACTCGAACGGGCTTCGCAACTTGTGACAAGACTCCGTGATAGTGCTGTTGGTCGGTTACGAATCGGTTTACCGCATCAAATTCCAGAGATCGAACGAGCCCTGATTGGGCGCAGGCCGGATGGAACGAACTCCATCCCTTCTACCGCGAGAGTTCGAATTATTCCGTTGCCATCGATTGGCGATCAGCATGTGGATGCCGCAATCCGCCGTGTCCTCGTGGAAGTTCCCGCGACCTGTCCACTACGTTCGGACGACGTTTGTTGGTCACTTTCGGGATTGGCTCTCGCTGAATCAGAATCAGCCTCGGGTTTGCCAACAGTGCTGACGAGGTCGGACGACCTGGACATGCTTGCTCACTACGGCATTGACGCCAGAAGGTATAGGACTTGGCAGACGGTGACTCCCATCGCGTTGTCAGAGGAAGGTCGCAGGAGACGAATTGACCCATTGCTTGTGAAAGCCGAGGCCAAGAGTGGTTTAGAACGGCGTGAAGAGCAACAGCACGCCGCTTCCACACTCATTCAGGCATTGCGACATGCGGATATTCGTTGTCATGTGGAGACCATTAAATTGCAGCGTGAGCCATTCACTGCTAATGGTCAGCGAGTCGAGGCTTTCGCTACGGAAACACGCTTCGAGAAGGAACGGCTCTGGCATGCTCAGATCACGTTTGCTGAACGAATCGCCGGCCCCGTTGTCATCGGTGATGGACGCTTTATCGGATTGGGTCTTCTGGCTCCAACCGACCGAACCTTCGGAGTACATGTGTTCCGCGTCATTAACGGCTTGACGAATCGCGCTGATCCACTGCAGATCGCGCGAGCGATGCGGATGGCTGTCCTCTCCCGAGTTCAGGCAACCCTTGGGAGACGCACGCGACTATCTCCTTATTTTTCGGGGCATGCCGAAGATGGAAGTCGGACGACTCAGCCACACTTGGCATTCGCATTTGACCCGATCTATCAACGGATCCTGGTGATGGCTCCTCATGTGCTGTCGCATCAGAGCCCCGGCCGCGGGGATCGTGAGAAGCTTGAAATTCTGGATCGGGCTCTTGAAAACATGTTCGAACTGCGTGCCGGCGCATCTGGCCTGCTAAAGCTGAGCAATGCCAGTGTTGGTTCGCACTCGGACACAATTTTTGGACGATCACGAATCTGGGAAAGCGTCACCGACTACGTCGTTACCCGCCATTTGTCCGCTACTTCTGCTCAAGGTGCCCTGACACACAATCTCCGGTCGGAGTGTAGACGCCTCGGTCTACCGAATCCGGATGTGGTTGTGTTGAGAACAGGCAGCATTTCCAAAGTTGGGCTATTGGGTCATGTCCGATTGCAATTCACAATTGCGGTCGAGGGACCGCTCATCCTCGGACGACAACGCTATGTCGGAGGTGGATTGTTCGCTGCTTGCTGGAAAGAATAAGTGCCAACCCACGCAGAACGACCAGCATCAGTCAATGTGCTTCCGACTCGAGGCTTCATTGCGCCGGGTTGCCACGCCCGGCGGTTCACGATAGTTCGACCAAATTGTCAAAGAGCGATTCGCGGACGCACGGTGGAAGTTTGAAGGGTGAAGGCAAACAGCCATGTGGCTACGAACGGGGCGAGCTTAGCGCACACCGCACTTCTCCCTTCATACTTCGAGCTTCACACTTCAATTGGCGTCCGCAATCTGCTCGTCCGGGACGAACAGCGGTTCGCCAAATCGTGTTGCGCCAAACTCCGCGATGATGTGGCGGCCGGTGTCGGAGGTCAGGAAGTTGGCGAACGCTTGGGCTGCCACCTCGCGGATGTGAGGATGCCGCGCCGCATTGAGGGTGATGACCGAGTAATGGTTGAAGAGCTGTGGATCGCCCGCGAAGACAATCACGATGTGGAGCTCATCGCGCATCGACAGAAAGGTGGCGCGGTCCGCCAGAACATAGCCGCGTTTTTCATTCGCCAAACGCAGGGCCTGAGCCATGCTGGTTCCCGATTCGATATACCAGTCGCCTTGCGGCTCAACCCCTGCGGCGCGCCAGATCGCCGTCTCCTTTTGATGCGTTCCCGATTCATCGCCTCGGGAAACGAACGGCTGGGCATTGACCGCGATGGCTCGGAAAACATCAAACACCGACGTCTGCTGTTGCGCGAGAGCCGGGTCGTCGTCGGGGCCAACAACGACAAAATCATTGTGCATCACGGCCCGCCGGGCTTGGCCCCAGCCTTCGCTCATGAACTTCTCCTCGGCTGTGGGAGCGTGCGTGAGCAAGACATCCGCGTCGCCTCGTCGGCCCAGTTCGAGCGCTTGGCCGCTCCCCACAGCCACGACCTTGACTCGCACTCCTGTTTGCCGTTCGAAGATAGGAAGCAAGGCGTCCAAGAGTCCGCTGTCCTGCGTACTGGTTGTCGTGGCGAGCGTGATGGAGTCGGAAGTGAGTGTGCTCGCCGGTGGCTTGTCGACCGAACATCCGCACGCGAGACACACGAGACCGATGGCCAACGGCAGCGTGGCTTTGATGAATGTTTTCATCAGTAGATCATCTCCCCGTCGACAAATTGCCGCGTGCGTTGGTCTTGCGGATGCTGGAAAAAATCGGCGGTGTTCGCTACTTCCACCAACTTGCCGCCTATCAGCAAAGCCGTTCGCGATCCTCGACGCCGAGCCTGAAACAGATTATGCGTGACCCACACGATGGTCGCCCGCGTTCGAACACGCTGCTGCTCGACGACGTCTTCGACTAAGGCGACATGGGCTGGATCGAGATGGGCGGTGGGCTCGTCGAGCAACAACACATCGGGTTCGAGCACCAACGCGCGCGCTAGAGCCACGAGTTGCGTCTGACCGCCAGACAATCGCGAGGCGGATTGATGGGCCAACGCATCAAGTCGCAGTAATTCCAACATGCGCGTCGCCTTGGCCGTCGGTGACGATTCGCCACGAACGCGCAAACCGAACTCCACGTTGTAACGCACCGTATGCGACAGCATGACCGGTTGCTGCGGGACGGTGGCGATCCGCCGCAACGTTGGCTGGAGCCATGCCGTCGACGCGGACACCCCATCAAATACGATGTTTCCCGTCGTCGGTTTGTCGAGCAACGACAGCAAACGCAGTAACGTACTTTTGCCGGCTCCCGTGGGACCGGCCAGACACAGCGTTTCGCCGCGCAGCACTTCCAATCGATCGATTTCCAACACGAACGATTCGCCGCGGCGTTTGCGCAGGCCGTCCAGTCGATACAGCGGATCGTTCATAGAGCCCAACGCATCTGGTGTCGGACGATGAACAGATTGATCGCCAACGCGGCCCCCAACAACAGAGCTCCCAAGGCCAATGCCATTGCAAAGTTGCCTTTGCCGGTTTCCAACACGATGGCGGTGGTCAGCACGCGAGTATGTCCGGCGATGTTGCCGCCCACTAACCAGACAGCTCCCACCTCGGACAAACTGCGGCCTAACGCCGTGGCGATGGCCAAGAGCATGCCGCCGCGCGCCTCGCGCAGGACTTCCCATTGCACCTGATTCGAACTGGCACCGAGGCAGCGGAGTTGCCATTGTAGATCCGTCGACACGGCCGCCACCGCATTCATCGTAATGCCGATGATGAATGGCAAACCCAACATCGTCTGAGCCACGATCATGGCTTGGGGAGTGAACAGCCAACCAAGACTGCCAAGTGGACCACTGCGAGAGAGTAACAGGTAAAGCAACAGTCCCACGACCACGGGCGGCAAGGCCATCCCGGTGTGAATGATCGCGATCACGGTTCGCTTACCAGGAAACGAGTTCAGCCCCAGCCAAGCCCCGACGGGAATGCCCACGAGCGAGCTGAGGAAGACGGCTCCACCGCTCACCGCCAGCGACAACAACAGGATCTCAAATACTTGCGCGGCCATCAGCGTCACCGGTCGCCCCCGCTGGCGTTCTCAGAAGCTGAAGGCGGACGGCTCAGCAAGGCCAGCTTCAGCGGACACGTATCATCCACCACGTCTCCGCGACGATAGCGAGCTAACAGCGCGTGTGAGTGCCGCGCGAGCAGTCGCCGCACTTCGCGTCGCTGGCCTTTCACTCGCGGAACGACCATCGAGTCGTAGGCCGTGGTTTGATGCCGCATCCACGCAATCACGGCGGCTTCGGCGCGTTGGTCGATCGGAATGCGTTGAGTCCGCGCCACTGTTCCGCTGCCCACGGGAGTCGCATGATCGGCGATGACACGAGCGAGTTGTCCGGCTAGTTCGGCGTGATGTGGATGGAACGCGAGAAACGTCAGCACCGCCTCCGTGAAGTCCTCAACATAAGCGGCTTGAGCTGCGTTTCGCCGTTGAGCGTCGGCGACCTTTCGTTTCGCGTATCCCGCCGTGGCTCGCTCGGCGTCGAGTTCCTTCTGAATTCGTTGAATCGTCTCGGCCGGTGCCCAAATACCGCGCGAGAATACCTTTCGTCCTTTCTTTTCGGTCACGCTCCAGTGCTCGCCCGCCGCTTTAACTCGGCGTGTCAAAGCCGCATCACCTGGCGGTAACAGAATCCAAGCCGCAGGGACCGTCAGGATCTCTCCCGCGGTTGTGCGGACCGTGTTTGGTGTGGTGCCGGGAGTGAAGGTCTGTGTGGAATTCATCGATCGGTTCACGGAATGTTACTCGTAAAAAATCGCCAACCAGACCGTTGGCTCGTCGGGCGTCGTCCACTCCACGCGATGCTTTTGATGGGCCGGAATGTGGAGGAAGTCGCCGGGCCGCATCTCCACGGATTGTTGCTCGCCTTCGAAGCCGAGCCGCGCTGCTCCCTTCAACACGACGACCCATTCGTGCTCCGCTTGGTCATACCAGAAATCAGTTGGCGAGACGTGGCCCTGCGAGACGATGCGTTCGATGCGGAAGTGAGGAGTTTGCAGCAGCGTGGTGAACAGTTCCTCGGGCAAGTGCTCAGGTAGCTCGGCGAAGAGACTGGTCGGGATCGACATGGTTCCGTTTTCCCTCACGGGAAGCGACGGCTAAGGTTCGCGTTCCAAGGAAAGGTCAAAATGACAAGTCGATCGCGGCACCTTATGGCCCATCCTCGACTGCGTCACTGTCGCCGGGAACGGCGTGTTTGTCAATCGATCGCGAGACCAGTTTTGCCAAGCTGTTGAATGCTTGACTGATGTCCCCAAGGGACCAAGAAATTTCTGGAAGAATTTACTTGCAAGGCGAGGTGGGATCGGATAACTTCCCGCTATGAGGCTGTGAAAAAATGGGACTGGCTCCGAGCGGATCTCGGTGTTTTGCCAGATTTCGCGTAGCGGCGAGGTGCCTGTCCCAATTTTTTCACAGCCTCATAGCGAACCGCGAGTTGGGTAGTTTCTTCGGCAGAGTGAACGCGGTGGCAAGGAAGTTGATGTTCTCGGCAGGACTCCGCTTCACGCAATAAGAGGGTGGATCTCATGGCAACTCATTCCGATCGGGGTAGGTGTGCGCGCCAAGTCGAAAAGTACGGTCGCAGGGGACGGAGGGCTCGTCGACGACGTCGGGTGGATCATAGCCGACTCCACGTCGAAATCTTGGAAAGGCGAATGCTCCTCGCGGGGCTCGATGACTCGTTCTCCGCAGACGAGGGACTCATCGAATCGTGGGTGTCTTCGGACTCGACGGAATCCGCCAACGTGAATACACTCCTGCCTCAAGCGACAGATTTTCAGTCGTCGCTTCCGGACGGACTTCAGGGGACCGTGGCCGAGGATCAGGCAAGCTATTTTGATGCGTTGATGGCCTACTATGAAGAGGCTTCCGCGATGATCGGCGTGGAGGATGGTGTCGACTGGCAGGAAGTAACGTTGGCACTCGGTGATGAGTTCGCCAGTAGCGATCCACCGACCGGGTTTGGCGCCCTGGATGCGGTCAGTTCCTGGCAGTTGAGTGCGACGGACGATCTCGGCGACGACATGGGCTTTCCGGAAGATTCAGGTTGGCTGTTCGGCGATGATCCGTTGACCGCGTTGATCGGAACGGAATCCAGTACGGCTATGGATGCAATGGACTCCGTGGGCAGCGGCAATGACATTGCCGCGAACTTCGATTCGAGTTCGCTTGCGGACGCTCCCGAGGATGTTTATGTTTCGTTGCTCGATGGTCCAACCGACACCAGCGCGGGTAGCGATCACGAGCCGGACACGAGCGCGGGACCAGCCGCTCCGCTTAGTGCGAATTACATGGCGGGAGTGTTTTCCGGCTCTCAATATGGCACGACTGGCGGAGCGCGTACGTCGGTCGCCGAGACCACGTTCAGTATTCTTGCGGGCATCCAGAATCGCTGGGATGCGGCCAGGAATGACGCGGCCAGCAATGACATGGCCAGCAATGATGCGGCCGACACCGGCGATGCGGCAAGTGACGAGCAAGACGGAGACGGAGACGAGTTGTGGGACGACTTGGAACCATCCGATGAAACGACGGACTTGATCGAGCCAGCCGATAATCCTCCAACGACTGATTCAGCCGAGTGGGATGCAGCGGATGCGGGAGCGAACGAAGCGGCAGGTGAAGATCACGAGCCAGGAACGAATGACCCAGGAGCATTCGAGATCGATGCGAGGCAGCTTTGGTTGCACGAACTGCCGGACTTCCGCGAGACCGATCCGCACTTACCAGGCTGGGATCACTCC
>JBGTHH010000715.1:0-3195 GCA_041746275.1 Pirellulaceae bacterium
GCGGACGTGCTGACCGCGATGGTGCGGAAGGCCAACCCCGTGACCACCGTGTAGGACCCCTCGGAGAAAGATCAAAAGCTGCTGTGGGTCGTGGCACCCGATCCAGATTCACCGGCGAATCAGGTGGTCCTCATCACCACACGTCAAGTGGCCGAACAAAAGTACACGCTCCCCGAGGTGTTTCGCACGAAGTGATTGACAGCCTTCGTGCCAATACCTGTGCCACGACCAAGACCTAACGCGGCAAAGCACCACCAAGAGGTTCATCCATTGCGGCTCGACAGAAACGTTCAATAGGACGAAGATCAAGGAATCCAGCGGCGTACCACATCGGGAGCTCCCGTGGAATCGTTTTCCATAGCATGCACGACCTGTCAGGCTCGGTTGCGAGTTCGCGATGATTCCGTCATCGGGCAGATTCTGACTTGCCCCAAGTGCGGCAGCATGGTTCTGGTCGCTCCCGCCGCCGTCGCGCCGGAGGACCTGAAGGATACGGTCGAGGATCTCACGGTCGCGCCAAGCCAGCACGGTCACGAGACCGAGACCGAGACCGAGACCGAAGCTCCCATTCCAACGTCGGCCAACGATCACACGTTCGAGGAAGATCTGCTCGCAACATCGGAGGCGTCCGCCGCCGTCGAGTTCCCTCCCGCCTTGCCTGCCCATGACGATTCGGTGCTGCTGCCGAATGCTGATTGGATGTCATCCTCGATGACTCAATGGCGTAACCGGGCACTTACTGTCATCGCCGCCGTGACGGGCATCACACTGGCGTTACTGATCCTGGTGATGCTGGACGGTGGCGTCGCTCCGGACATCGTGGCGACTCCGTCGACCAGCAATTCTGAGGGCTCCAATCATGGAGACTCCCCAGCGCCCGAAAACACAACGCCCGAAGTCACGCCGCCCGACAACCAGCAGCCAACTGCTGCGGACATGACGGAAGAGCCACCATTGATCGCACCGGCCGATGTTCCCGGAGATCCACCGCCAGCCAAGTCCACCGCGAGCGATGCAGTTTCCACCGACGATGCGCAGCCTGCCACAGTGGCGGTCCCCGCGCCGCCTGAGCCCTCGCCTGCGGAAGCGACGGCTCCACCGACTCCACCCGAACCTGCGGAAGAAACACCGCCGGGATTGAAGCCGATGCCGTCATCCACCGACGCGGCCGCGTCACCAGACGGGAGCCGGCCACTGGCTGAAACGATGCGCGACTTTGGGGCATTGTTTACCGAACCGCCGACACCAACCAACGCGGCTGTCTCCGAGGCAACTCCGGACCCGGTCGTCGACGAAACTAGTGACACGAACGAAGCCGCCCCCGTCCGCCGCCCTGGGCCGCGAAGTGTGGAGATCGATGATCGATTGCGGGATCCCGTCGCGGAGATCGATTTTGATGGCGTTCCGCTGGTAAATTTCTTGCGGTTCATGACCGATTACAGCACGATTCCGATCACGCTCGACCCCGACATGTTGGTCTGGGCTAAACTGTCGCCTACGACGGCGATCAAGCTGAAAGCGAAAGAGAGCACCGTCGCCGAGGTACTCGACAAGGCACTCACCCCGCTGGGACTGCATTATCGCAGCGAAGAGGAACAACTCTTTATCACGCGACGACCTCGGGCCGATGGCGCGCGGCGTTCGGTTTCGTTCAAAGTGCCCGATCTTGTCGGCGAAGACGCGCAACAATTGCAGGCTCTGGGAACGCAGATCATGCATTTCGTCGCGCCGGAGACTTGGTCGAGCCAGGGCGGGGAAGGGACGATAGCGTTTGGCCCCGCCGAGTTGGTCGTCGAACAGGACGAAACGGTGCTCTTCGAGGTGCTGGCGTTTTGCGATAAATTACGCGTGGCACGTGGCCTGAACCCACGCAGCCCCTTCGACGCTAGTCTGTTTCGATTGGTAAGTCGTAGCGAACGCGCGGCTCCCAAGTTAGCTCAGCCAGTATCGTTGACCTACCTGCGTCCCGCGCTGTTGGATCGCATTATCGATCGCATCTCGGCGACGGCCAAGTTGCATCTGTTGATCGATTGGCGGGCCTTGGCGGAAGTCGGTTGGAGTCCCGATGCGGAACTGACCTTCTCGGTCGTCAATCAACCCGTTGGCGACGCGCTAAACTCGTTTCTCCAACCGCTCGACTTGGCGTATCGGGTCGTGGATGAGTCGACTCTGCAAATCACTTCCCAGTCGGCCGTCGAGTCTCGTCTCGAAGTGGAGTTTTACCCGTTGACCGCCGCCGAGAACGGAAACGGTTTGGCGTTGCTCAAGCGGGCGCAGCAGACGTTGGGAGAGGAACAATTTCGCGAGTTCGGCGGTCGCGGTCAGTTGGCCTATGACGACATCGGCCATTGCTTGATCGCGTTGTTGAGCCAACCGCAGCAAATCCAACTGCAAGCCTGGTTGGTCGAATCGCGTAACGCGACGAATGCCTCCGCGACCACGCCCACTGCGGAAACGCGTGGTGCGAGTGTTCCCAGCGAATAACCACCTCAAGGGCGTGGCGCATCGGGATCGGGCAGCAGGCCGCACAGCAGGCTACTGGCCACCGCCGCCAGCGCAAAGAAACCGAAGATCGACGATAACGCGTCGATGCGTACGAAGTAGTCCATCGCCGCGGCCACGATCCCGCCACCAATACCCCAACTCACACCCATCGTGATCGCACTCGCCACGCGTTGACCCTGTGGGAGAATCTGCTGACCATAACTGATGTAGACCGGCATGGTCACCCCTAACAGCAGACCGCAGATCGCGACCAAGGCCACCAGCGTCCAATCACTCGCCAGCGTCAGAACGGCCAGGATGGGTGCCGCACCGAGCGGAAAGATCCACAACACGCGACGTTCCCAAGCACGGGTGACAAACGCCGCGCACACCATCGAGCCCACGCCGATCCCCGCCATGAAGGCCGACTGAATCGCACCGATCACCACGTTGGAGGCCGAGGTGGCTTTTAACAAATACGCCAAGGCAAGTGGCACGCCCAACGCGGGCAGAATCCGCAGTGTCCCGACCGCCAACAGCAGAGTGATCAGACGAGCATGAGCGCGCCAGACAAACGGGACTCCCACCCGCGATGTTTGACTCGGCGACGGCAGCGGCACGCGGCGCAGACCGAGGAAAAGCACGAACAGGCAGGGAAGTCCCCACGCCACGCCCCACAATAAGCCTCGCAATCCGAGTTGATGCGTCATC
>JBGTHH010000716.1:0-3384 GCA_041746275.1 Pirellulaceae bacterium
AGCCAACGGACGCTCGCCATGTATGGGATCGGCCGCGAGCCGACGGACGCATTCGGGAGGAAGTGTTTGCTGGCGCGACGACTGGTGGAACAGGGCGTGCGGTTTGTGCAACTGTACGCGGGCACGTGGGATTCCCACGACTACATCGAGCGAGCGCATGGAGCGTTGGTCCAGCAAGTGGATCAGCCGATCGCGGCGCTGCTTGCCGATCTGCGTCAGCGCGGTTTGCTGGACGATACGCTCGTGATCTGGTGCGGCGAGTTTGGTCGCAGTCCGGATAACGGCGTGCGCGGCGGCGTCGCTTATGGTCGCGACCACAATCCGCGTGCGATGACGATCTGGTTTGCTGGCGGCGGGGTGAGTGCTGGAAAGACGATCGGTGCTACGGATGAGATCGGTGCCGAAGCCGTAGAAGTCGTGCATCACGTCCGCGACGTCCATGTCACGATCCTGAGATTGTTGGGCTTGGATGACAACAAGCTCACCTATTTCCACGCGGGTCGCTTCAAGCAACTCTCGCAGTTCGGCGGCGAGGTGATTCAGGAACTACTGGCTTAAGGGTGCGTTAGAGCCTGTCTTAAAAGGGGGCAGACCCTTTGGAGCGCGTCGATTTCACTTGGTCATTGGCCTCGCCGGAGAGGGTCAGTCCCCTTTTCGGACACTTAGAGACGACTCGCCGCCAGGACCGACACATCTAACGCGCGCTTCTGCGGACAACCGTGATGCTCCCACCACACGCGGGCCATCTGACGCGTCCACGTGCCCGCCGAGTGACAGTGAGCCAACGCGTCGCGCAGACTGTCCGTATCTTGAAATCGTCGATCGGGATCCTTTTCCAAGCAGCACATGACGATCTCATTCAAGTCCTCGGGGATACTGGGATCGTGTGTCGTCGGTGGGGTCGGCGATTGGCTGACGTGGGCAATCATCACCTTCATGGCATTCGAGCCACGAAAGGGTGGCTCTCCCGTCAGCAAGTAGTAAGCCACGGCACCCAGCGAGTAGATATCACTGCGCGCATCGGGTGGGATATCCCCCGAGGCTTGTTCGGGCGACATGAAGAGGGGTGAGCCAGTGATCGAGCCCTCCTGGGTGATCGCCGAATCCTCAACGTCCACCAGCGGTTTCGCGAGACCAAAATCGAGTAACTTCGCAACGTCGTACACATCGCCGCGTATGGCGGAGAAAATGTTCCCCGGCTTAATGTCTCGATGAATCAGATTGTGCCGATGTGCTTCACCCAGCGCCTCGCAAACTTGCATCAGGAGATGCACGACGCGATCGGGAGGTAATGGGCCGTGCAGTTCGACAAGCTGCCCCAAGTTCAAGCCAGGCAGGTACTCCATCACGTAATAGAACGTGCCATCGTCGGAGCGACCATAGTCGAAAATCTCCACCGTGTTCCAATGCGTCAACTTGGCGGTTGCCATCACTTCGCGCTCGAAACGAGCCAAAGCGCGGGCATCGCCGGCCTTGTCGGGGCGGATCAGCTTGATAGCGCATGGGCGTTTCAACAGGACATGCTCGGCCAGATACACCTCGCCCATGCCGCCCTGGCCGATGCGCTGCTTCAGTCGATACTGTCCCAACTGCTTCGCTTCGAATACCTCGCGCCGCAACACACCGATCGAATGCACTCCCCAGACCGCGATGACGGCGGCCAGTGTCAGGATCATCGCAGTCTCCAAGCCGAAGCCGTGAAAATGCGGATTGTCGCGCAACACCGCCACGAACTCGGGCGACACAAACCAGTAAACCGTCATCAAGACGATGGGTGCCAAGGCCATGGCTCCAATGACCAAGGCCGCTCGTCGCCAGGTATTCGGCACGAACAAAGCGTAGGTGAAAATCAACAAAAGCCAGGCCGGCGCGAGCGAGCGGACATAGCCTTCGGGAGCGGTTTGCGCGAGCGTTGCCCAACTGACTAACAAGAAAAACACACCCGATCCGCCGAAGACCAGGATCTCCGCCAGTCGCACATGTCGGCGGATCGTGGCGCAACTAGTGCAAAGTCGCACCCCGATCAAACCGGTAATGAACGTCACGGCGGCGTGGCTCCCAAAGAGTGACCATTTAAGCAGTGGGTCGAGACGATCGACTTGGTCAAACTGAAATAATCGCTTGATGAAGAATGCCAGGAAGCCGGTAAAGAGCAGCAGCGACGCAATACGCAGTCGATCGCGCAACAGGTTGTTTGTTTCGGCGCTGAGCGCGGGAGTACTGCCCTCGACAATCGCTACGGCATGGTGGGACGCGAGCGGACCTTGTGCCTCGGCTGGGGTTGCGTCCAGAGTCGGATCGAACGGCGTGGCACGACGAGAATCGTCCAAAGTGATACTTCCTTTACGAAGAAATGAAACCGGAGGCGAGCTCGCGGATCATTATCCGCATCTTAGAGCGAAATGCCTACTCGGCTAGCGTGTAGGTTGGGTCGTGGTTTCTTGACAGCGTTGCTGGCGACGAGCTACAGTCAACCGGAGCAACGCGGTTCGGGACGTCGGCACCAAGTTCTGGATTTATCATCTTCTCGTTCCAAGACCCCCGGTTCAACAGCCACCTGTCCTCGGCCGCCAATCGCCAGGGGAGGCTGCTGCGCCATGGTCATCGTCTGTCCGTACTGCCAACATCGTTCCAACTTACGCGAGGCCAAGCCCGGGAGATATAAACCCAAGTGCTCGAAGTGCGACAAACGCTTTCGATTAGAAATTCCGGATGATCCGCAGGCCAGCCCAATCGTTCAGCCTTTGGATGAAGCCGGTCCGGTGCCGAGTTCCCCTGGCGAGCCCCGTCCATCGCCCAAACAGCCAGAGATTCCCCCCGCAACGGTCGTGGGAGACGCGACCTTCGAGGCGGTAACTACCGGACCCTTGGCCAATTCACCCGCCGAGTCGACCCGCGTCGAGCAACCCGTTTCGCCGGCAGACCAAACCGCTGTGGCACGCTTCGACGCCACCATGGTTGTCAGCCAACCGCAGGACGCCTTCGAGGCTACGGCGGTCAGTACGGCGACACCTGTCGTGGCCTCGGATGGGGCGTCGCACGCGATCCCCGAACGTTTGGGAGGCTACCGCATTGTGCGCGAACTGGGGAGCGGGGCAATGGGCTCCGTCTACTTAGCCAAACAATTGTCGCTCGACCGCTTGGTCGCCTTGAAGGTGATTCAAGGCCGGTTCGCTCAAGACCCGACATTTCTCGCGCGGTTCACTCGCGAAGCTTATGCGGCCGCGCAACTCGTGCATCATAACGTCGTGCAAATCTACGATCTTGGCAGCGAAGGCCGGACCAACTTTTTCAGTATGGAGTTCGTCCGCGGCACGAACTTGGCGGATATCTCGCAAGAGCAAGGACCCATCGAGCCGCGCACCGCCGTGGGCTATGTCTTGC
>JBGTHH010000717.1:0-4362 GCA_041746275.1 Pirellulaceae bacterium
GAGCTCCATCAGGATATCGACATGGTCCGGTTGGCGATTGTTGCGACGCAACGATTCCCGATAACAGGTGACCGCATCGCTGTACATTTGGTAATCGCGCTGGATCAATCCCAAGAGTCGATGAGGACGGCCATCCTGGGGATCAAGCTGGGCCACCGTTTCCAGATGGGTCTTGGCATTGTCCATGGCACCGACATCGTGAAAGTAGACACCCAGCCAGCGGTGCGCGTTGATCGCCTGCGGATCGAGAGCCAGCGCCCGATACCAGCGGTCCACGGCTTCAGAGGCCCGCTGCATTTGATACAGCGTTTGTCCCATCGCGATCAATGCGGGGACCTCCAGCCGCGGGTGAAATTGGGCGAAACGCAGTTCGGTCAGCGCCTCTTCAAAACGTCCTTCGCGCAGGTGTAACGAGCCTTGTAGGAAGTGCCGGTGAGGCGAGTAGTCGTCAAACGGCGCGAGTAGTTCGATGCGGGCGAGCACTTCCGACTTCTGCCCCTGTCGCAAGGCGACCTCGGCTTCGTCAAACAGACGCTGCGGTACGGCTTGGCTTTCAGCCCAATAGTATCTTCCCAGCCCGGCGGCCACGATCGCGCACGCGCCCGCCAACGTTACAAGACGCAGGCGACCGGGGATATTCGACAACGACGGCAGAGAGAGTTTCATCACCGCAATTATAACTTGCCGCTCTCCGAATGGCTGACGCCTAGTACGTTGTCGTGGCCAAAGTTGGAGTCCAGCCTTCAGGCTGCCAATTACCGGCTAAAGCCGGAACTCCAACCCGAAGATTTAGTGTTGACAGAGCACAAGCATGAGATGACGACGGCCTACGGCGCGTGCGGCTCGACGAAGAACAAAGGTTGGTTCGCCGTTGGCTGCTCGATGACTTGTCGATGCCCGCTGGGCCAGACGATGTCGAGCGATTCGGCCGTTTCGCCTGCGGGGAATCCGAAGAAGATCCGTTTATCGCCGGTCGAGAGATAACTGCCACCCCCTTTGATCTGACGGTGCATGGTTCGTTGGGAAGTCCGCAGCGACAGCTTGGCTCCGATCGCATCGCGGTTCGACGCCCGTCCCACCAGCCGCACACGCAGCCACTGCCCTTCCGCGCGATCATTGCGCAGCACCACCGCCGGAGCGTTGAGATGGGAAATCGCCACATCCAAATCGCCATCGTCGTCGAGATCGACGGCTGCCAGTCCGCGTCCTTCGTGAGCTTCCGCAAAGTATCCGTCGCGCGGGCGGACGCGGGACAATCGTTGTCCGTCGTTCTTCAACAACAGCGGCAGTTGCCGACGGGGAGCGAACGTGGGAAACAAAATGACATGTCCATTGGCCACCACGATGTCTTCATGTCCATCGTGATCGAAATCCGCGCAGGCAGTACCAAAACCAACGAACAATCCGTCCAACGCCGTCACCCCCGCCGCCTGGCTCACGTGCAGGAATTGCCCTGAGCCTTCATTCCGATACATCGCGAAGGTCTCGCGTTCGTAGTTGGCCACCCAAATATCAAAACGCCCGTCACCATTGAAGTCACACAAATCGACGCCCATGCTGCCGTCAGGGGTTCCTCGAGCTCCCGTGGCCGCTCCGCTCACGAGGCCGGATTCGACGAAATTTCCCCGCCCATCATTCAGGTACAAGTGATTGTCCGTGGTGTCATTCGCAACGTAGATATCGATATCGCCATCGCCATCCACATCGGCTGCCAGCACACCGAGTCCTTTACCATCGCTACGGAGGGGGTGCTCGGTATCGGGGCGACGAAATGTGCCATCGCCATTGCTGAGATAATAGACGTCTCCCAGAGGCTCAAACATTTTGGGAGGACAGATGTCTCGCTGTCCAGGGCTTGGACCGGCACAAAACGGATGATTCGCAAACGACCAATCTAGATAGTGTGCGATGTAGACATCCAACACGCCGTCTCCATCCAGGTCCGACCAAGCCGCGCTCGTGCTCCAGCTTGTCTCGGCGAATTGAGCCCCTACGGTTGAATCGACAAAGGTGCCGTCCCCTTGATTCGTCCAAAGCTGAATGCCGTCATAGCCGGTGACGAGCAGATCGGTGAAGCCATCGTTGTCGTAATCCGCAGCCGCCACGCCGTGCGTGTAAAGTTTGTCGGTCGCTGCCCCGCAGTGGTGAGAGACGTCTGCGAACTTCCAATCACCTAGATTTCGAAACAAACCGAGTGGCAGTCCCGTGATCTTCTGATCGCCCGAGATGTCTCCTCCGCTGGCAAAGCAGAGGTCGATTCGGCCATCGGCGTCATAATCCAAGGCTGCCACGCCTCCTCCCAGCGACTCCAGGATCGTGCATTGCTTTGCCGCTTCGCCGTTGCGGTACTGGAAGCTGATCCCCGAGCTAGGTGTCGCGTCGGTGAAGGAGAGTGACGTGACTTCTGGCGTTGCAAGTGGGGGCGTTGAAATGGCGAGTTCGGATGGGGTCGCAGGTGTTTCAGGCTTGGTGACTTTTCGGTTGCAACCCAAGCCACTGAGCACGAGGCACACCAGCAGGAATGTCGCCAACTTGCATTGCTGAACGCCCATCAGCATGACGACGACGTCGTTGCGAAATCCCTTTGGCATCGTCCCGAAATTGGTTCCCGCTTTAGCGGAACGGCGCAAGCCGTCCGGTCTCTTTGGCATAGTTCCGAACTTAATTACTGCCTTAGCGGAACGGCGCAAGCCGTCCGGTCTCGCAAAACCGGTGGGCTTGCGCCCAACCGCTACCTTCGAATTGCGGAACCTATTTCGAGACAGTTCCTTATTCATCGCGCGTCGTCGCCGTCTCGGTGGCAGGCAATCCAGCGCCGGTGGTGACCTCGGCCAGCATTCGCTCTAGGCCGGCGAGCTCACGACGCGCTCGGGGGTGTCCGGGATCGATGAATAGTGCGTTCTTGAACCAATGTTCCGCTTCGACCAAGTGGCCTTGCTGCGCCAGCAGCGCACCCAATTCACACCGCAAGTCGACGTTCGACGAGTCATTGATCAAGCGCGACGTGAGCTCCTTGATCCGTGTGTTCTGGCCAGACAGCATGAGGGCCACGGCGCGGTGTTGCTCGCCCAGTTCGGATTCGCCCAGCAAGGTGTAAGCCCGCGACAAATCGTGATGCGCATCGGCATTCACAGGGGAGAATCGCAGTACTTCTTGGAGGGCCTCGACCGCTTCACGGCGTTGTCCTTGTACCATCAACACACGTCCCTTGAGCAGCCACGCCTGAGCGGATTGGGTGTCTGACAAGTCGCATTGCAGGGCTTGGTCCACCGCTGTCGTCGCCCGATCCAAATCGCCAAGTCGTTGGAAGCATTCGGCCAACCCTAAGCGGGCTAATGGCTCTTGTGGCGCAACCTCCAGGCAAGCCTCGAACGCTTGTTGAGCCGCCTCGACCGAACTCGTGTGGAGCAAAGATTGCCCCAACCTCAATCGCGCTGCCACATGGTTTGGTCGTCGCGCGAGAATGGCCTCGTATTCCTTGACCGCCAAAGCCGCTTCGCCATTGCGTTCACACAGTTCGCCGCGCAACAGCCTCGCCGTCAAGTTATCGGGTTGCCAACGGACCCAATGCTCCAGGCAGTCCCAGGCTTTGCGCAGTTGGAAGGACGCCAGATATCCCTTGGCTAAAGCCTCGTAGACTTGCTCGGCCATCTCGTCCGTCGGATTCCGCTCGATAATCTCGCGCACGCGCGGTTCCGCTTCGGTGATCATCCCCGCCTGCGCCGTCAAGAGGCAACGTTGCAGCTCCAACGGTGCCTCGGCGTAACCCAAACTCCGGGCCTCTCGGAGAGTGCGATCCGCATCCTCCAAGCGACCCGCGCGACGCAGGGCGACGCCCAACTGGAAACGAACTTGGGGATGCGAGGCTCGCGACTTCGACACCTGCTGCAAAATACTCACCGCGTTGGAGAAATCTCCGGCTGCGGAGAATCGTCGCGCGCTCGATAAATCATTGGTCAGACGCAGATTCCGCCAGGCCACCCAAGCCATCACAGGTAGCAGCGCCAAGCCGGTGATTAGCATCAGCCAAGCGGCAGCGCGTCGCCAGGAAATGCGGTTGATCGCGATCATGATTCACGGGCAAACAAGCTGAACTCCCTGCTGACCCAACCAGCTTTTACTTGCTCTAAAGTCATGCTACTTGCTGGACGAGGACATCCCCTTCATTTTCTCGACCATCTCTTGCTGTTCCTTTTCCTTGGCTTTGAAGTCAGTCTCAGACATAGGAGTGGTTTCGCTGACCGAGGGCTTGCCGCCGCAACCGGTGGACACACACGTCAGACTGGCGCAGACCAGACAGAAAATCATGACTCGAATCACGGACGCTCTCCCTATCAAAAGGCGATTCTGATGGATGGAACT
>JBGTHH010000718.1:0-4816 GCA_041746275.1 Pirellulaceae bacterium
AGGAAAAGAACCGCCAATGGAAACATCTGGCCTGTCGTCGTCTGGGTCACTTGGAGTGCCAGGGTCGCCTTCCAATTCGTTCCACGGCCACATCGTCTCAGCAAGGTAATGCGAAATTCGATCGCTTGAGCCAGGTCCTGGATAGTTTCCAGAAGGCTCGTAGTCGCTAATGCCGGTTCCAAATCGATTATAAATGTGTTGCCATCGCGCCCATTGCCGGTCAACGTTGCAGTGGAGCAGAAAGAACAACGGATCACGCGGTGAAATGCTGACGTTCGCTATCCAACCGCGGGGCTCAAATCCAGGAGACCAAAGGCCAGCCCAAACGTGCGCGTACCCATGAGGGTCACCTTCAAGGCCCGGGTTTGTTGGTGTGCCATCTCCTGTGGCGAACGGGACATATGTCGAGGGAGCTAAGGTGCTACTATCCGACCGAATGGCCGGGAAACCAGGAATTACCGGTAACGTCGTGTGGTCCTGGTTGGCAGTTGCACGGTATATGCCAGATAAGCCGTCGATCGTCCATGTGCTCAGAGGATTTACATTCGAGAATGAGGCCAATCCCGTCTGAGTATCTGGTTCCCCTCCAAAGTAACGGTCGTCATAAAGCTGTAGGTGTGCGGGAGGTTTCGTCTGTGACGTCCCCTCATCGTATTTCCAGTACGGGAGCGCGACGCGGTGGGAGGCGGTTACCCGATCAGTGTCTTCGGGGGACGAGCGGAGATCATGGAACGACTGATGCCTCAAGGGGATTGTCAGCACAGCGGAACTTACAACGGACATATCGTATCCGTGGCGGCCGCGGGAGCCGCGCTGCGAGCCTTTCGCGAGCCGGATTTCTATCCGCACATTCACACCCTGGCGGATCGCTTGTGCGGTGGGTTGATGGGGCTGTTTCAACGGCACGGGATCGTGGGACGCGTGCAATGGCTGGGTGCTCGGCTGGGAATCTATATGGGTATCGACCGCGAGGTGTGCAACTACGCCGACGCTCGTCAGCACGATCGCGAGTTGATGTTGAAGTTCATCGCCGCCGCGATCGAAGCGGGAGTTTATTTTCACGACTACGGTGGTGCCGCCGTGCATCATGGCTTTTGCGCCGCCATGACGGTGGCCGATGTCGACGAAGCACTACAACGGCTGGACACGGCGTTAGGGCGAATCGCGGGATAACGCCAGTCCCGCGAGTCAGTATGCGATGGCGAACACGCGCGCGCCGACCAGCCACATCCACAGCGAGATCACCACGACGGATAGGACATTCAGCCACATCCCCGCTTGGATCATCGAACGCATCTCGACGTGACCACTGCCAAACACGATGGCGTTGGGAGGCGTGGCCACGGGGAGCATGAAGGCACACGTCGCCGCCAACGTGGCGGGGACCAACAGCAACATCGGGTTCGTGTCCATGCTCTGAGCCACGCCATACAGGATCGGCAGGAACGTGGCGGCGGTGGGTGTGTTGCTGGTGAGTTCTGTCAGGAAAATGATCAGGGCGACCACGACTACCATGAGTGCGATCGGTGGCAAGGCCAGGTCTTCGACGCGCGTGCCGATCCATTGGGCTAGGCCACTGTCCGCTACGGCTTGTGCTAGGCAAAAGCCACCGCCAAACAACAGCAACACGCCCCACGGAATATTGACCGCAGTGTCCCAGTCGAGCGCGAACTCGCCACGACTGGCGTCCACAGGAATCAGGAACAGCAGGCAGAGCGCGATCAACGCGATGATCGTGTCGTCCAATCGTGCCAACAGCGGTAGTCGTTCGACGAGCCAAGCGGAATTCGAAACCGGCTCGCGAAAAACCCACGCCAAGGCGGTGGCGGCAAACACGATCAGCACCGTCCATTCGCCCCGCGTGACCGTTCCTAACGCGCGGAGTTGGTCGCGAATGAGAGCCTTGCCGCCCGGGATTTCGTGGATGCGAATGGAAAAGATCACGCGCGTTAACAGCAGCCAAGTGGCGAGTAATAGGATCCCGGCCAGCGGCGTGGCGAAAAGCATCCAACGACCGAAGCCGATTGCAATGTTATGCCGATCCGCAAAGCCGGCGAGGAACAAATTGGTGGGAGTGCCCACCAGAGTGGCGAGTCCACCGATACTCGCGGCGTAGGCGATTCCGAGCATCATGCAGGTAGCGAAGTTGTCGCTCGACGTGGTGTCGTCGTCACCTTCGCGTTCCAACCGCTCGCGCACCAGCGCAATGAGGCTCAAACCGATCGGCAACATCATCACGGTCGCGGCGGTGTTGCTGATCCACATACTCATTCCCGCCGTGGCGAGCATGAAGCCACCGACCAAGCGTCGAGGCCGCGTCCCCGCCGTGAGCACCGTCAATAGCGCGATGCGCCGATGCAAATTCCATTTCTCGACTGCGCGGGCGATCATGAAGCCCGCCATGAACAGGAAGATGAACTTGTTCGCGTAGGGCGGCGCGGCTTCGTCCAGCGACAGGACGCCGGTCAGCGGAAACAGGATCAGGGGCAACAACGAAGTGACGGGCAGCGGCAGCGCCTCGGTCATCCACCAGACCGCCATGAGCGTGGTAATCGCGGCTGTGTAGCGACCGTCGACGGTGAGATCCGCGACACTGCCCAGTCCGACATAGACGAACATGGCCAGCAGCGGCCCCCCAACCCGTCCCCAACTCGATATTTTCGGCGGCTTCACGTGGAGCATGTTGGAGGCACCGTCACTGCGGCGTCAAGTTCGGAAAAATAGGAATCGCGGATGGCAGGCCACTCTTACGTGGTTCCGATCAAAGCGTGCTCGATGATAGCGAAGCGCCACGCTGGAGAAACCAGGGGGAGCTGCTAGAGGACTGTTCGCGGATGCAATGCGTTCCCTCGCACACACGCCTCATCTCAGCGGCGTGCCAATCCTGGTCGGCAACATTCCTCGCACCTTAGGGAGTGAAAAGATTTTCCATTTCTTCAAGTTGCCTTCATCGTTGGTTAACACGGGCAGGTTCAACTGTCAGCACTTTGGTGGTCATCATCCTTTGATTCAACATCATCCGCCCAGTCGACACGACAAGCAACGTGTTCGCTACGGCTGAGCTTGAGTTGAAAACGTTGTCATAACAGCACGCTTGGGAGAATACTCGATGTCTTGGAATTTGCCGCAACAAAGCTCGTTGGTTGGTACGATGCAGTCCCTCTTCCGTCGCCGCCGGGATCGCCTGACGGTCTCCAGCCGCCAACTTCGCCGCCGCCACTTCATCGAGCAACTTGAAGGACGTCAGTTGCTTGCCGCCGATTTCCTAGAAACGTTCGATGGATTTGCCGGGGCGGGTTTTAGTCCCGGGGCGGCGACGGCTGGGACACTGGATTCGAATGTCTGGTCAAGTCGAATGTCGACTTCGGTGTCAGTTGACTTCGGCGGGACCGTATCGCCAACATCAATTTTAGCGGGCGGGACGACAAGGACGGCTCTGAATGCCGTAACCGGCTTGCAAGCGTTTGATCTCGGCGGAAATCGCATGATCGGTATTCAGCCGACCGGAAATACGTTCAGTAGCACCGACAACGGCCACGTCACGCTTCGAGTTCAAAACGACGGTAACGTCGCGAACCAAGTTTCCGTCAGCTACGACATTTACATCAACAACGACAGTACGCGCGGCAGTGATTTGCTGTTTTCCTATTCGACTGACGGGACAACGTTTATCCCAGTGCTAAGTGCAACCTACACCGCACCTGAGGCTGCCGACTCCAACGGATTAGTGTTTGTCCAAACGACAACTGCTCTCAATGCCGCGTCAATCAATGTTGCGGCCAATGAGTTCTTCTATGTCCGCTGGACTGGTGCAAATAATCTTGGTTCAGGTACGCGTGACGAATACGGGATCGATAATGTAAACGTGACCCTATCGGCGAGTGGTGGTCCCATCGATTCGTCGTTTGTTCTGATTAACGAAATTCTATTCGACACAGCGGGAACCGATACACCCAACGAGTACATCGAACTTCGTGGGCAAGCGGGAACGGTTGTTCCAGCGAACACATATTTGGTCAACATCGAAGGGGACAGCGATTCCGGGTTTGGTCCCGGTAAGATCTCGCAAATCTTTGATCTATCCGGTTTGGCATTTGGCAGCAACGGCTTCTTGGTGCTGGCGCAGGACGGTAACGGTTACAGCTTCGATCCCGCTGCCAACGTTCTGACCAGCAGCACCGATGATTTTGGAGGCTTAGCCTTCTTTCAGTCGGATAACGCCCTAAATCAGCTCGAAAACGCGACCACGACATTCGTCTTGATTTCTTCTGAGACGGCTCCTGAGTTAACCGATGACGTCGACCCATTTGATATGGGTTCAATGGAGGGGCCGGCGGAGGCTTGGATGATTCTCGACAGCGTGAGTGTCTCCGATGGCGACATGGGTGACATCACCTATTCGCCGGTGGTATTCACGTATTTTAATACAGTCACTCCGCCTCTCGGTTACGTCGCCCGTGTTGGTAACTCCACCGGCATGACTCAGGCGGATTGGGTTGGTGCCGAGCTAACAGGTACCGCACCCAATTTCACGCTTGCGGTCGGAGCAACCTCGCCGACCGCTTACGGTGGCTTGGCTCTCGATCACTTCGGTTCGACAAACCCGTTAATCACCCCTGCCCCAACGGTCGATCTGAATCGTCAAATCACGATGAATCCCGGGCAAAGGATCACCATCAGCAATTCGCTCCTCAGTGCGTCAGATCCGGATACTCCAGCAGCGAATCTGGTCTACACCGTGGTGACTGGTCCGTCGCAAGGGACGCTCACCAATAATGGGGTTGCCATTACTTCGTTTACGCAGGCGGACCTGGAA